>JAWWQA010000243.1:0-7120 GCA_033854695.1 Rubrobacteraceae bacterium | reverse complement strand
GTATCCGCCCCATCTATGGAGACGCCGAGCGAGCTCGCCAGCGTGCTCCACAGATGTTCGTACCACCCGCGGAACTCGCCGTCGAAGTCATCGCTCGCGTCGGCTTCACCACGCTGGTAGACACGCCGCGCCCCGTGCGCCTCCATCTGAGTGTCGATCATCTTGGGCACGCGCTGGTAGGTCGCTGCCCAGTCATGGTCACCGCAGCCGAACACGGTGTAGCTCACACCCTTCAACGCCTCTGCGCCTAAAGAGTCGTTGCACAGCCAGTCGAAGAAATGGGCCGCGTTATCGGGCGGGGTGCCGTTATAAGATGATGAGGCCATCACCACAGCTCCCTCTCTCGGCAACTTATCTATATAGTCGTCGAGAGGAGCGACCGTGGTCGCAAAGCCCTGGGTTCTGCCGTCGTCCGCGATTTGGTGTGCGATGCCTTCGGTCGTGCCTAGGTTGGAGCCGTAAAGGACCAAGAGCGGGGTGTTCTGTTGCACCACCGTAGCCGCCGGGGCCAGTTCTGGTTCGGGTTGTTCCCGGATAGGTGGAGGCGCCACTACCATGGCCGAACGGGTCGTACGTGGCCGGACTTTGATGCGGAAATCTGCCGGCTTGACTGTCAAGGTCTGCTTTATCTTCAGCTGGTAGTTGGTGTGATCTATGAACTCGAAGCGCTGCAAGAGCATCCCCAGCACCAGCGCCGCTTCTTGCATAGCGAAGTTGCGCCCGATGCAGGCCCGCTGTCCGGTGCCGAATGGCTTGTAAGCGTTGGCCGGCCTATCCTGCTCGGCCTCGGGCGTAAACCTCTCCGGATCGAACTCCTCCGCGTTCTCGCCCCAAATCTTGGGATCACGGTGGAGCATGGGCGTCAGAACAAGCAGCGAGCTCTGCTTGTCGACTTGATACTTGCCGCCTAGCACTGTGGGCTCGTAGGGATGCCGCGTGAATGCGGGCGCAGTCGGCCAAAGGCGCAGCGACTCCTTAAGTATTTGGGAGACGTACTTCAGTTGTTTTACCTGCTCGTAGATCGGTGCGGCCGAGAGGTCAGCACCAAGCACCCTATCCACCTCTTCGTAGGCCTTAGCGAGCACCTCAGGGTTTTTCAGCAGGAAGTACAGCGCGAAGGAGAGCAGGCCGCTAGTGGTCTCATGACCTGCGACGAGAAACGTAATGATCTGGTAGCGAATGTTGACGTCGTCTAGGCGCTCGCCGGTGTCCTTATCCACCCCGCTCAGCATGTGGCTCAACAAATCTTTCTTATCCGATTGATCTCCACTAGCTTTGCGCTCAGCGATTACCTTGTCAACCGTCGAGTTCATGAACGACTGGTTTTCCTGGACTTGGCGGCGCTGGCGCACCATAAGCCTGCTCTGGATCGGCAAACGAGTTTGTTCCTCCGTGGCCACTTCCAAGTTGTAGACCATGCTGGCTACAAACGGGTCGGGCTCCTCGCGATAGAAGGAGTTGAACCGGTAATCGAAGCCGCACAGCCCGATCGTGTCCAGGGTCAGCCGGGTCATGTCGGCCGGCACGTCGATCTCGTCTTCGGGATTCAGCCTCTCCCACTTCTGCACCAGCTGCATCGCGATGTCGGCCATCTCCGGCATATAGCTCTTCATCGATTGCATGCTGAAGGTCGGCAGCAATATGTTGTGGGCCTTCTTCCAGTTCGGTTCGTGGGTCCAGGACGTGAACAGGCCGTCGCCGGCGGTAGCGCGGCGATTAAGCAGTGCCCGTCCCAGCATCTTGTCGTAATGCTTGTCGTCGCATATCTCGTCCACCAGATCGAAGCCGGAGACCACAATGAGGTTGACAGGGCCCACGTGGAGTTGAAAGATCGGACCATACTGGCGCGCCAGCTTCATCAAGGCCTGAATGGGAGTCTCCGCGGCCTTCATGTCGAACAGGTTGCCAAGTATCGGGTACCCCGGTGGTTGCGGGATTGGTTCGAGGGTGGTTACAGGGGACATTCAGTCTCCTCCTTCTCTCCGTGGCGCCACAGTATGTTTCCCGTGAGGCATTATACAGCGGTTGGCATAGTGCACTTCGCGTTCTACTTTCCTTTGTTCTGGCATAGCGCAGAGGAAGAGCCATCTTAGCGTTGCGGTAAAGCAGCGTGCGCCCAACGAAGGGATTGAGCGGTTCAATAGGCTCTCAGTGGTCCAAACTTTGTTGGGCCGTAGACTGGCGCACGTAGAGCACCGCCAGCCGCTCTAGGTGGGAGGGCAGGATCCTCAGCCGATGGATAGATAGGTATACGTTGGCCCTTATGCATGTATAGACGTATAGACAGTGTCTTTAGTCATGTGTAAAGTTACCTCCTGAAAGGAGGAGCATCATGACAACGGACGTACATGCAACCTCATGAGAGGCCAGCGGGGAGCATGACACCAAGTTCCTCGCGCGGCACGCTGGAATGGCTGCGGGAAGAGCTGGTGCGGTTCATTCCGGAGAAGCGGGTTCTCCATCATCCGATCGATCTCATCGCCTTCGCCTCGGACGCTAGCTCCTACCGGCCCATTCCGAAGGCGGTGGTGCTGGCGAGCATCGCAGACGAGATCAAGGAGCTCTTTCGTTACAGCAGGAAACGTAAGATTTCCCTCACCTTTCGGACCGCGGGCACCAGTCTCTCCGGCCAGTCCATAACTGATGGGATTCTGGTTGAGGTCAAGCGCTACTGGAACAGCGTGAAGGAAGCTGGACTATCTGACCTTCCTGCTCCCCTCCGGGATCATGAGCCACACCGCCGATCCCGACATGGACAGGATCTTCCGAGAGAAGGAGCCCAAGCTAGCGGAGGGTCTGCAGAAGCAACTTCATCACGGCGGTGTCGCATGGCCTCCCGATCAAGGTCGTCCTTGCCAACAACGGTCGGGCATGGTGAAGCCAGAGAAGGAGACCGCCGGGATGCCCGAGTATGGCACCGTGCTGAACAACCCCAGCTTCACGCGAGTCGATGAAGGAGCAGGGATTCTCGGCTATGACGCGCCGGCAGTAAAGTTGATCAGGAGGTAAGCAATGGATGAAGCGGCCATACTCGCATCCCGCTGGCAGTTCGCTTTCACCATCGTCTACCATTATCTGTTCCCCCAACTCACTATGGGCCTCGCGCTTCTCCTGGTCATCCTGAAGACCTTATACCTGCGCAAGGGAGATGAGATCTACAACAAGGCCGCGCGGTTTTGGGGTAAGATCTTTGCGATCACCTTCATCATGGGCGTCGTCACCGGTATCCCGATGGAGTTCCAGTTCGGAACCAACTGGTCCGCCTTCTCCGAGTTCGCCGGAGGAATAATCGCCCAGACCATCGCGATGGAGGGAGCATTCGCCTTCTTCCTGGAGTCCGCCTTCCTCGGTATCTTCCTCTTCGGCGAAAGGCGTTTCGGGCAGAGGGTGCACTGGTTTTCCTCGCTCATGATCTTCCTCGGGACCTGGGCCTCGGCCTATTTCATCCTCACGGCCAACGCCTGGATGCAGAACCCCGTCGGCTACGAGACGCTCCCCGACGGCAACCTGGGCATCGACAATTACTGGGCAGTCCTGCTCAACCCCTGGGTATTCATCCAGTTCATGCACACCCAGGGCGGAGCAGTCGTGACCGGAGCCTTTGTGATGGCGGGGCTTGGAGCTTACTACCTCTTGGCTCGTCAGCACCAGAGCTACGGTCGCCTCTTTGTACGACTGGGCCTGATAGTCGCCGTGATCGCCAGCCTCTGGCAGCTCTTCGTGAGCGGGGACCAGGAAGGTCGGCAGGTGACCGACAAGCAGCCTGTGAAACTTGCCGCTATGGAGGGACTCTTCAAGACCGAGAGCGGGGCCGGCATAGTTATCCTCGGGCAACCGAACGTCGAGGAACAGACCCTGGACAACCAGATCGTTGTTCCCGGCGTCTTGAGCTTCCTGACTTACCAGTCGTGGAGCGCCGAGGTCCAGGGTCTCGATGCCTTTCCGCGCGAGGACTGGCCGGACAACATCCCGCTCGTCTACTACAGCTACCACATAATGGTGGGCTTGGGAACCATCTTCGTCGCGATAACGGTCATCGCCACCTTCCTTTTGTGGCGCCGCAAGCTCTTCGAATCACGCTGGATGCTCTGGATCTTGATGCTCGCCATGCCTTTCCCGTTCATTGCCAACACGGGGGGATGGCTCACGGCGGAGCTAGGCCGCCAGCCTTGGCTCGTCTACGGCCTCTTCCGGACTCACGAAGGCGCCTCGCCCCTGGTCTCCTCCGGCAACGTCCTCTTTACCCTCATAGGCTTCGCCGGGATGTACCTGATCATGGGTCTGCTGTACTTCGTTCTCATGGTCCGCGAGGTGGCCCACGGCCCAGAGGCGGAAGATGAGCAGCAAGAGATGCCTCAGGGCCAGGGACAGACTACCTAGAGAGAGGAGCAGGACATGGACACGATCTGGTTTATCCTGGTGGCGTTCATGCTCACCGTGTACGTCCTGCTAGACGGCTTCGACCTGGGCGCGGGAGCGATCCACCCGTTCATCGCCAAAGACGACCGGGAGCGGCGGATAGTCTTGCGGGCCATCGGGCCAGTGTGGGATGGGAACGAGGTCTGGATCATCGCTGCTGCGGGCACGCTGTTCTTCGCCTTTCCGGTCCTTTACGCTACGAGCTTCTCCGGTTTCTACCTGCCGCTCATCATCGTGCTGTGGCTGCTGATTATTCGGGGCCTCTCAATAGAGCTGCGCCAGCACATAGACAACCCCCTCTGGGCCACGTTCTGGGACGCGACGTTCTTTATCGGTAGTAGCTTGCTGGCGGTCTTGTACGGCGTGGCCTTAGGCAACGTGGTGCGTGGGGTACCCTTAGACGCCGACGGCAACTTTTTCCAGGCGCTCTGGACAAACTTCAGCCCCACAAACCCGAACCCCGGTATCCTGGACTGGTACACGATACTGACGGGCCTCCTGGCGCTCTCTGTCCTGGTGGGCCACGGCGCCAGCTTCATAGCCGTAAAGACCGAGAACGAACTAAACGCCCGGGCCAGGCGCACCACACGGCTCGCCTGGTTTGCGACCATACTCCTCACCGTGCCGACCACCGTGGCGACCTTTTACCTGCGCCCCGAGATGCTCTCCAGCTTCTCCCAGCGACCGTGGGGGATCATATTGCCCGCTCTGGCACTCGGTGGCCTTGCCTCGATGGGCTACTTTAGCCTCAGGGGATGGGACAAAGCGACCTTCCTCTCCTCCGGCGCCTACATCCTGGGCATGATGGCCAGCACCATATTTGCTATCTATCCTAACGTCCTGCCCGCCGTGGATCCGGCGAACAGCCTCACGATCTACGACGCCGCCACCTCTCGGTACGGCCAGACAGTGGGACTCGTCTGGTGGATTATCGGCATGGCCCTCGCCATTACATATTTTGTCCTCGTTTACCGGCTCTTCCGCGGTAAGGTGAACCTGGAAGATGAGGGATACTAGGTCGGATCGCCCGCGTGAATAGGGATCTCTTCCGGCAGGTTCATTACGCGTGGGTGCCTCTGGGGTTGACCGTCGCGCTAGGAATTATGGTCGCTGGCGCCACCATCGCCCAGATGGTCTTTCTGAGCAACGTAGTGGATGAGGTTTTCTTGGGCGGATCGAACCTCGAAGGGGTGTGGGAGCTGCTTCTACTCCTGTTAGGCGCGGCTGTTTTGCGGTCGGGTCTGCTGTGGGTCCGGGAAGTCACTGCCCAGCGGGGAGCGATCCGGATCAAGACCGAGTTACGAGAGCGGCTGCTCGCACATATCCTACGCCTGGGACCGACATACGCTGTGGGTGAACGTACCGGAGAGCTGACGACGACAGCGACCGAGGGCGTGGAGAAGCTCGAGGCGTACTTCAGCCGCTACCTACCGCAGACGGTCCTGAGCGCGTTTGTTCCTCTCCTGATCGCCGCCTACATACTTCCGCTAGACTGGGCCAGCTCGGTGTTGCTACTCGTCACCGCTCCGGTGATTCCGTTACTGATGGTGCTGGTGGGAAGCTATGCCGAGGAGCATGTGCAGCGCCAGTGGACGGCTCTATCACGCATGGGTGCGAGTTTTCTTGACGCCTTGCAAGGCCTGCCAACGCTCAAGATCTTCGGCCGCAGCGCCGCGGAGCGCGAGAGGGTGGCGTCGGCTAGCGAGGAGTTTCGGGAGCGAACGATGAAGGCTTTACGCTTCGCGTTCCTCTCGGGGCTGGTGCTCGAGTTCATGACGGCGATGGCTATAGCCCTCGTCGCCGTGACGTTAGGAATTCGCCTCGTCTCGGGGAACATCTCGTTCGAGGAGGCTTTTCTGGTGCTACTCCTGGCGCCCGAGTTCTACAGACCGCTGCGGGAGCTGGGTGTCCATCGGCATGCCGGGATGGAAGGGAGTGCGGCCGCGGAGCGTATCTTTGAAATTCTCAATATTCCGGAGCCGGTGTCCGGGCCTCGCAAATCTCCGAGGCGGTTCTCAAGCGCGCCGCTAACCGTCGAGTTCTCTGGCGTCGGATACGTCTATCCGGGAAGCGGAAGTCCTGCGCTCTCCGAGCTTGATCTCACCCTGCCGGCGGGGACGCGGACAGCCCTCATCGGACGCAGTGGTTCGGGGAAGAGCACGCTGGTCAACCTGCTACTACGCTTTATGGACCCGGAGTGCGGCAAGATCACCGCCAACGGCATTCCGATCGCGGAGCTGCCTGTCGAAGTCTGGCGGAAGAACGTAGCGCTGGTGCCACAGCGACCCTATCTCTTCTATGGTAGCGTGCGCGAGAACCTGCACCTGGCCCAGCTCGGTGCGAGGCGGGAGGAGCTCGAGGAGGCGGCGGAGCTCGCAGAGGCGGCGGAATTTATCAGACGGCTCCCGCAGGGCTACGAAACGCAGATTGGGGAGCGGGGCTCCCGGTTGAGTGGCGGAGAGGCTCAACGGCTGGCTATCGCCCGAGCATTTCTAAAGGACGCGCCGGTACTCGTGCTCGACGAGCCGACTTCTAGCCTCGACCCGGAGAGCGAGCGACTGATCAGGGAGGCACTGGAGCGCCTAGCTCGAGACCGTACTGTGCTCGTGATCGCCCACCGGCTGAACACCGTTTATGGCGCCGATCAGATAGCCGTGCTCGACGAGGGCCGCTTGGTCGAGACTGGTACCCAAGGGGAACT
>JAWWQA010000242.1:0-10124 GCA_033854695.1 Rubrobacteraceae bacterium | reverse complement strand
CCCGCCCTCCTGGTCTATTGCCATATGATCTATTCGGCCTTCAACGTTAGGAAGCGGTATCGATCGGACTTGGCTAAGTGTGGACATGCCCTGTGCTTGGGACGTTTCACCCGATTGCGAGGTTTCGTTTGTCTGGAAGGTGCATCCAAATGCAGCGACAACAATCAGCAGAACAAGGTACAGTTTCTTCATGGGCGACAGTATTGCCTTTCCAGGCACTCGAGCCGATACCTGTTTGATGGTAGATGTCGGCGATTTCGCTTGCATGTGAGTGCTACGCGTCAGACGAAGATGTCGAGTATCAACGCAACCAATCCCGCGATAGACGCAGCACCAACGACTCGGCTCGCAGGTTCCCGGCGTTGCGTAACCAACCCAAGGGCTAGAGCCGTGGCGAAGAGAGTGAGTGCGCCGCTGCCGACATCCTCCCAACTCACTTGAATCACCAGTGCATCAACATCGAAGCCGGTAGCGTGTGTAGCGTTCAGGATGAGGTACCAAGCGATCCAGGCTACCTCAGGATAGCGGAAGTGCAACAGAAAGCAGGCTAGCCCAGCCGCTCCTACGATCAGGGGGAATGGCCCAGAACCACAACGCTTCCCCAAATCCAACGGCCTTGGTTCGGCTAATCTTCTGCCCAGTGCCTTCTATGTCCACCCTCCTTCAACGCCAACAAAACGTACGATAGAGTAACCATGGTTACTCTATCAGTTAATACCTCACAGGGTGGATCTACTCAAGCAAGCACACCCTACGGGCTTTACGGCACTCTACAGAGCAGTATCAAAAACCCTCGTTCTTGGTACACCTCCCTCTCCTCCCCCAAAACCCAGTAATCTCGCACAAAACTCTGTTTCTCACCACGTAGACGCCTGTTCCTTCGAGACTTTCCTGGTGGAGTACGAGCTCGGGGATCCTGTACTCGCCGAGATAGTCCACGACGCTGACCTCATGGACGAGAAGTACGGCCGCCCCGAGTCCGAGGGCTTAGGCTCTATAATCTGTGGTATGCAACTCACCCTCTCTAACGATGAGGCCCTTACCTACCACACCGACGCCCTCTATGAGGGCCTCTACGTCTATCTGAGCCGGGAAGTGCTCTAGCGTGGGACTCAAGGTCAGAATCTCCGATCTCCGGTACGCGGTGGATGGGGTGGAGATCCTGAAAGGAGTTAGTACAGGGGTCCCGGAGGGTAGGATCACCTCTATTGTGGGACCCTCGGGGGCCGGCAAGAGTACCTTGCTCCGCGCCATAAACCGCCTCATAGAACCGACTGGTGGGGAGGTGTACCTGGATGGGTCACCCACGAGCACGATGGACCCTCTAATGCTCCGTCGTCGGATAGGAATGGTCTTCCAGCTCCCCGCGCTCTTCGGGGAGTCGGTAGAGGACGCAATTCTTTATGGGGTACGCCTGGTCGGGAGAAGCGCTAACGCGGGTCGGTTGCTGGAGATGGTTGGACTCGACGCTTCGTTCGAGAGCAGAGATCCGCAGACCCTCTCCGTGGGCCAGCAGCAGCGGGTTTCGATAGCCCGGGCCCTGGCCCTGGAACCTGAGGTGCTCCTCATGGACGAGCCGACGAGTGCCCTGGACGAAGGTGCCCGCCGCAGGATCGAGGAGCTCATCAGGGAGCTGAACGCCCGCCTGAACCTTACGATAGTCTTGGTGAGCCACGCCTTGGATCAGGTACAGCGCGTCGCGGACCGCGTCGTATTGTTGGCGGCGGGCCGGAGTGAGGGGGAGTGGAGCAAGGAGGAGTTTTTCTCCGGCGAGGGCAGAGAGCAGGCGAGGCGGTTTATCTTCGGGAGGTCGTAAGTGTACGGTTTGGAGACGGTCGGTTCGGCCCTGCTCACACTGGGGCTGGTAGCCGTGGCGGTGGCTTTGAGCCTCTACCAGAGGCTGGACCTGGAGAAGGACATCGGCGTCGCGGTGGTCCGGTCGTTCGTGCAGCTCGCCGCTATGGGGTACGCAATAAATTACATCTTCGGGCTGGAGAGCCTGGCGGCGGTCGTGCTACTGCTGGCGGGGATGGTCGGGTTCGCCGCCTGGACCTCTGCCGGCCGAGCGAGGGGCGTGCCTCGTGCGTTCCCGGTGGCGGCCGGGGCGATCGGGGTGGCGGCCGTGGCCACTTTGGGAATGCTGCTCCTGCTGCAGATAGTGCCCCCCACAGCCCGGTACCTCATACCGCTTGGGGGAATGGTGATCGGGAACTCCATGAACACCGCGAGCCTCACGCTGGTAAGGGTCCGGGACGACGTGGTGGAGCAGCGGCTCAAGGTGGAGGCGGCACTGGCCCTGGGGGCCACCAGTCGCCAGGCCATCTCTCCCATCCTCAAGACCGCGCTCCGCAGCGCCATGATCCCGCTCATAGACTCCACCAAGACGACGGGCATCATCTTCCTGCCTGGTGCGATGGTTGGCATGATCATTGCCGGGGCAGACCCTCTGGAGGCGGCGCGGCTGCAGATAGTCGTCCTCTACATGCTGCTCGGGAGCGTCTCGATCGCGGCCATCCTGGTCGGGCTGCTCTCGTACCGCTCCTTCTTTACCTCCCGCCACCAGCTTCGGGCTGATTTGCTCAAGAACTGAGCCACAGTTACCTTTTCCAAATCACGCTCACGGAGCGGCGTATAATGCGTCGATGCTCGTCGACAGCGCCGTCTACGCTGATGGTCACCGGATCACAACTCCTGCGCTGGAGGAAGCTTACCGGGCTTGTCGCGAGCCTGGTAAGTTTGCCTGGATCTCACTCCACGAGCCTACTAAAGAGGAATTCGTCTCCGCTGCCGGGGAGTTTGGGCTGGACGAGATGGCGGTTCAGGATGCGATCGAACCCCACCAGCGTCCGAAGCTCGAGCGCTACGACGATCGCCTCTTTGCCGTGCTCAAATCGGCACGCTATCTAGAGGACGCTAGCAGAATTGAGTTCGGCGAGATACATGCCTTTGTAGAACCTGACTTCATCATTACGGTTCTATATGGCGAGGATCCCGCCTTGAGCGATGTCCGCGAGAAGATGGAGAGCGAGCCCGAGCGGCTCAGGCAAGGTCCGGCTACGATCCTCTACGAGATCATGGACCGGGTCGTGGAGGGCTACGTCCCGGTAGTCGAGGGCTTGGAGAACGGTCTGGACGAGGTGGAGGAGGAGGTGTTGGGAGGCAACGCTGGTGCCTCGCGCCGCATACACGAGCTCTCTCGCGAAGTCATCCGGTTCCACCAGGCGACGAAGCCGCTGGCTGGGTCGCTCGAGCGACTGGTGGAGGGAGCCGGGGTTCTCGACCCCGAGGCGCGCAAGTACCTGCGTCGTGTCCGGGATCGGGTGCTGCGGGTAACGGAGCAGACCGAGGGGTTCCGCGAGCTACTCTCGAGTACCGTCGGTGTGAATCTAACGATGGTGGGCATCCAGCAAAACGACCAGATGCAGAAGCTATCCGCCTGGGGAGCCATCCTGGTCGTTCCGACGCTCATTGCAGGCGTCTTCGGGATGAACTTCGAAGAAGCGTGGTGGATACACGCCAGGTTCGGTTTTGAGGTTATGCTTGTAATGATGGTGCTGATCTCGGTCCTGCTCTATTTGAGCTTCAAGCGATCCGGCTGGCTATAAGCGCGCGGTGTCGCCAGCGCGTAACTCGCCTAGGGGTTGGCAGGAGCTACCGTGACCTCCTCGGAGTCGGGCCGCCAGACCTTCCCCTTCTCATCCACCAAGGGCTTGTAGGTGTCCTTATGGAAGACATCGTCGAAGACCACCTTGCCGTTCTCCGTAACCTTCTTGTAGGTGATCCACTTCGAATAATCGGGACCCACGTACTCGGACTCGGAGTCCATCTCGACTTCCTCGCCCGTGGGCTGGCCCCAGATCTCGGCGTGGATGAAGCCGTCATCCGCTACCCACTCCCGGAGAAGCACGTAGCCGTCCGTGTCGTTCTTGAACTTCATGTCTAAAGGCTGACCCCCCGAGGCCCCGAACCAAACGGTTGCGTCGAGGCCGGGCCGGATGTAGGGCAGCTGCGCGTAATGCGGGTGGCGCTCCACAATCTCACGGCCCGCGTAGTTGGCCGCCATGTACAGAGTCGAGGAGACCTGGCACAGCCCCCCGCCGTCGGCTTTGTCCTCCTTGCCCTCTAAGATGATCTTCGTCTTGTTGTAGTCCAACGAGGAGAGGGTGTCGTTGGCAGAGAAGACCTCGCCGGGGGCCAGTAGCGTGCCGCTAATCGCGTTAGAACCGATCTGGAGGTTCTCTACCCGCTCGCGGCTTTTGTCGCTGGTCTCCCGGTAGTCGGTCCGGTACTTCCCCAGTAGTGTAGTCGGCTTGAGCTTCTCGGCCTCTGCGGTCGTAAGTTCCGGCTCATCGGTTTCGACCGGCACCTCGTACGTCCGCCGCCCCTCCTGTAGACCAGCCTCGAGCTCGTCTAGTAGCTTCTCCTCGTCCACCCTTTGCCCTGTGCGGCCCGGCGTAACGGAGACCCCGCTGCCGTTGAACTCGAACCCGGCTTCGGTTGGCTTGAACGTGAGGGCAGCCACGACATCTGACAAACCGTCTCGCAACTGCTCCCGCTTGTAATTCACCGAGAGAGGTGCGGGCACCGTGCCCGAGGTCGCCTCGATACGTTCTCCCGCGCGTTGCAGGATGTTCCCTCGGCGTCCAACGGCATAGGCCTGGTTCACGGTCGCTTGTGCGTCGAAGTTCACCCCCAACTTATTAGAGGAGACGGTGAAGTCCTGGGGACCGGTGAGCTCAATCTCCTTGAGCCCGCCCGTGCTCTCCTCGACGATCTTTTGGGCCTCCTCGGGCGTCTTGCCGCCGAGGGATACACCCGCGACCTCTACGCCCGGGTAGATCTTACCGTGGTTCGTCCAGTAGTCTGCTACCGCTAGCACGGCGATCACGATAGAGCAGACGACGAGCACGGGAATAACTATTCTCCGCCGCCGGCGACGTTTTGGACGGTTGTCCGGGAAGCCGTCGGGGACGCCTCCATAGCTCGTCCTGCGTCTCCGATTCTTAAGACTCAATAGCCTGCCCTTCGCGCGTGATTCGGTGTAGCTAAGTTTACTAAATTATCCAGATTACTCAACAATCTAGGCTTTTGCTTAACAATCGAGGCTCCGAGTAGAGTTCTCTTCTTTTTCCAGTGTATCAATGAAGCCCGGTAAGATAAGGGTATATTCGGGATCAGGAAATCTAGCATCTCTGTGGTTTGCAGGTATGATTGTTCTGTGATCGTGGACAACGCCATCTACGTGGACGGCCGCCGGACGGCAGAACCCCGCTCTTTGCGTGAGACTTGCGAAGTGCGTCGCGAGAGGGGTGGGGTGGCCTGGATCGGTATTTACAAGCCCACCGAGGAAGAGTTCGAATCCGTCGCCGAGGAGTTCGGGTTGCATCCCCTGGCGGTTGAGGACGCTATCGAAGCACACCAGAGGCCCAAGCTCGAGCGCTACGGCCAGACGCTCTTTGTAGTGCTCAGGCCAGCTCATTACCTGGACGAGTCGGAGACTGTTGAGTTCGGCGAGATACACGTATTCGTGGGGGAGGACTTCGTCGTCACCGTACGCCATGGGGAGGTGCCGGCTTTAGACGAGGTGCGCCGGCGGCTAGAGGACGAGCCAGATCTCTTGCGCAGGGGTCCCGCGGCGGTCTTGTACGCGATCATGGACCGGGTGGTGGACGACTATGGCCCTGTCGTAGACGGCCTGGAGAACGACATCGGAGAGATAGAGGCTGAGGTCTTTGGCGGCACCGCAAGCGTCTCACGCCGGATATACGAGCTCTCGCGCGAGGTGATCGAGTTTCAGAAGGCGACCAGGCCCCTGGCCGGTGCCCTCGAGCGATTGCTGGAGGACGAGGAACTCGAGGTCGACGACGAGGTGCGCAAATACTTGCGCGACGTTCAGGACCACGCTTTGCAGGTTGTGGAACGCGTCGATGGCTTCCGCGAGCTACTCTCAGATATCCTGAACGTGAACCTAACGCTCGTGAGCCTGGCCCAAAATGAGGAAGTCAAGAACCTTACCGAGGTGAGCATAGATCAGAATGAGGAGGTCAAGAAGATCAGCGCCTGGGCCGCGATCCTGTTCGCTCCCACGTTAGTAGGAACGGTCTACGGGATGAACTTCGATTACATGCCCGAGCTGCACTGGTTTATAGGATACCCTGTTGCGCTCTTGCTGATGGTGTTGGTCTCTTTGACGCTCTATCTCGTCTTCAAACACCGTGGCTGGCTCTAACGCAAGGCGTTCGCCCGAGAATCCTCTAGAGGCAACCCGCCTCCCCTCCACATAACTTAGCACTTTACTAGGACACCAAAGCTTCGCAACAAACGCCGTTCGCCACAGGAGAGCGGCCGTAACCAAAGATTATCGAATGTTTATGGAACCATAAGGTTTCGTAAGGGTTTAGTAACATGTGTAGCGTAAGATTGGTTTTAGAAGGCCCAAAGTAGAAAGGGGTTACCCCATGGACAGTAAGGTAAAGGAGATCGCAAGGGAAGTAGAGGAGGAGGTAAAGGAGATCGCCGGCGGGGCAAAGGAGGCCACTGACTGGGCGATCCAAGTAATCGTGCTCGTGCTGTGCGCAGGCTTTTTGGGGGTGGCACTGAGCGCGCTCGTTTTTATGCTGGCGATTGTTTAGTCAGAGATGGCTGTTCCTCCCGAATGAGAAGAAGGGCCTTCCTCTAGATTAGAGATTACGAGCGGGGCGGACACCATCTCGGCCCTGGTATTTGGTCCTTCTCTGCCATACGCTGCATGCAGACCGTTACGACGTAAATCGGGTCGAACGCCAACGGCCCTGTGGCCTTTTAGCTCGGGGACTAGTGCCGGCGGGGTAGTCGAATAGGTTTGAGCTAACTACTAATGGGAACCCCAGTGGTACTCCGTATCCTTTGCCGGGGCCAAGAGGTATCCGAAGAACTCCAGCTTCTCTATGACCTTGCGTGCGCTTTCGTGTGGCTCCTCTTCTTCGGTCTTGAGGACGAGATCCGGGGCCGCCGGCAGCTCGTAGGGGTCGGAAACTCCGGTGAAGTGCTCTATCTCCCCGGCGAAGGCCTTCTTGTAGAGACCCTTGACGTCCCGCTCGGCGCACACCTCGAGTGGGGCATCCACGAAGACCTCCACGAAGTCTATGATCCTACGCCGCACCTGGTCGCGGGCCTCCTTGTAGGGCGAGATGGCCGAGACTATTACCGCCACTCCGTTGCGGGTGAGCAGGTTAGCAACGAAACCTATGCGCAGAACGTTTATGTTGCGATCCTCACGGCTGAAGCTGAGCCCTTTAGAGAGGTTCGTGCGCACTATGTCGCCGTCAAGGACTTCTACCCTGCGGCCTCTCTCCCACAGCTCATGCTCTACTATCTCGGCGATGGTGGTCTTGCCGGCACCTGAGAGCCCCGTAAACCACAACGTGAATCCGCGCTCTTTCTCCACACTAACTCCCTTCTACGAAACTATTCGTCGGCTTCTTTTTAGACCTGTAGTGTACATATCAAGGGCAGCTGTATCCAAACCGACAGACCGGGTCCCGACTTGTGTGATGCTCCGATCCTCGGAGGATTTTCAGAAGCCGGTCGTTCCTGGGTCCGTTGGTGATCGTGGCCGGGTGCTTAGACGTGGCGGGCGGCGCAGAATGGAGGCTTATCTCCACGCCTACCCTTCTCTCCTCAGAAAGGATGGAACCGAGAAAAGTAATAGACATGGTCGAGACTAGCGAGTTCGTCGTAGTTGTGTGCGCAAGCGCCGGATTCCTTTACGCTATGAGTGTTTAGGAGGACCCACAAGCCTTAAGGCACTATGTCCGGCTCTCGGGCTGGAACCCAAGATCTGGGTTTTCCTCAAGGCTTCGGCCTGACATATGAGCGACCGGCGACCGATCGCCTCGGCGAGCGTCTGGCTGATGGCCTAACTGATTCTCTTTACGTTCTCGGCCCGCGGAGCGATCTTGCCGGTAATCACCTTATAGGACACCCGTGCGCCCTGCACGAGCACCTTGAACGCGCCGCCTTGAAAGGCGGCCACGCCGGTGAAGCAGACGAAAAGATCATCGCCCCCATCGTCGGGAACGATGTAGCCTTCACCCGTCTCGTCGCTGAACCACTTGACCGTCCCAGTGTGCGTTCCTACGAGCATCCCTCGAAATCCTCCTTCCAACGCCTTTCTCGTCTCTCCCAAAACCCCGCTGTCTGGTCCGGGAGAGGTCCACAACAACTTTATACTATTTTGTCTATCGAAATAGTAGTCTTAAAACACTATAGCGGTGGGGAGAGTGTGTTGTCAAGGAGGTGTCGTATGTGGGCTGGCTTGCGATCGCACGACAGTTGTTGAATCCTACGGGAGGGCTGATCCAAGCATCAATCGGGTGGACCTCTGTTCGCCGCGACGCGTCCAGCGAATGCACGTTGCGAACGTCGCCCCGAGTGACGCCATATCATAACTGTAGTCTCTTGACTTCATTGTGCATATGAATTAGCTTTCCTATCTTGTATAGTAAATCGATAGACAAAATGTATTAAAGGAGAGCATGTTCGTGACTGATATAGCGAGCGAGAGGCATCCGGGGGTGCAACGAAACGAGGGGGAGAAGACACTCATCGATAGGGAAGAAAGTGTTCGGAGGTTTTTGTGATTGACGCGGACGCCAGAAAAGAGGTGCGCTCCGAATATCCGCTGTTGTCGGTGGAGGGGGTGCGGATAGGCTATGAGGTGGACGGGCGCTTCAACGTCGCGGTAGGTGACGTGAGCTTCGAGATCTGGCGGAGAGAGAAGTTGATCTTGCTTGGCCCCTCGGGGTGCGGAAAGTCCACGCTCTTGAAGACGATAGCGGGCTTTATCGAGCCGGATGGCGGCAGGATCTCCTTAGCCGAACGCGATGACTTGCGCCCCGGCCCCGACCGGGCGGTTGTCTTCCAGGAGTTCGACCAGCTCTTCCCCTGGCGCACCGTGTTGGATAACGTCGCCTACCCACTGCGGGTAACCGGTCGCGGCAAGAAAGAGGCCGCCGAGACAGCGGGACGCTATGTGAGGATGATGGGCCTCTCGCATGCGGCCGAACGTTTCCCACACCAGCTCTCTGGCGGCATGAAGCAGCGTGTTGCCATAGCGAGGGCCCTGGCCCTGGAGCCGCTGATGCTCTTGATGGACGAGCCGTTCGGCAGCCTCGATGCGCAGACCCGCAGCAGGCTACAGCGGGAGCTGAACGAGATCGCCGCCAGAACCAAGGTGACGATCCTCTTCGTCACCCACAGCATCCAAGAAGCGCTGGTGCTCGGCGACCGTGTGGTCGTACTCGGCCAGGCTCCGTCGAAGGTCGAAGAGATCGTGGAGGTCGGACACATAAAGGATCCGGACTCCGAGGAGCTTGTTCGGATGCACCGGCGGCTGAGGGAGCTGCTGGCCGGTGAAGGAGAGGAGGTGGAGAGTGCAGTCTTCGAGTGATAAGGAAGCCCTGACGGTCCCCGCCTTGCCGGAGGGCCTGCCGGGCAGGACCAAGGACCAAGGGAAGGGATGGTCGCGGTTGCCGGTGCCCTTGAGGTACGCGATCCTGATGGCCGGCATGCTGGCCGCATGGCAGCTTTACGTGAGCCTCTCGGGTGTACAGCCGCTGGTGCTACCCGGCCCTGTGGACGTAGGTGTGGCATTTTGGGACGGCTGGACCAGTGGCCGGCTGGCGGCGGCGACCCTGGTCACGCTCCAGACCCTGTGCATTGGGATGCTCGTTGGGACGGGCGTCGCGCTGGTGCTTACCGTACTCGCGACGTGGACCAAGGTGGGCGAGGACTTGCTCTCGCTGCTCACCTCCATGTTCAATCCCGTGCCCGCAATCGCCATCCTGCCGCTCGCTATCCTCTGGTTCGGCCTCAACCCCACGGCGCTCGTCTTCGTGATCGTCTACTCGATCATCTGGCCCATTGCCATAAACGTAAGCACGGGCTTCAGGACTGTTAACCCCACGATCATGATGGTCGGGCGCAACCTGGGCCTGGGGGGCTGGCGGATGGTCCGCGATGTGCTCATGCCCGCCGCCCTGCCGCACACTATCTCCGGCCTCAGGACCGGCTGGGCCTTCGGATGGCGCACCATTGTCGCCGCCGAGCTGATCTTCGGCGTGGCCGGCAAGGGCGGGGGTTTG
>JAWWQA010000241.1:0-4254 GCA_033854695.1 Rubrobacteraceae bacterium | reverse complement strand
CGTTGGACAATCGTGAGAGCAGGTAGGCCAGCAGGTCCTCCTGACGGGCCTGCCCGAACACCATCCGATAAGCCACGAGCGACTGGCGGAGGGCATCGATCCTCACTCGCTCGCGGCTCAGCGGCAGCGCAGGGACGTGTCGCTCTATCTTCGCGCCGTCTTCGAGCGGGTAGATCCAAAATGGCACCAGATCGGTACTCTCCGCCGACCTATCACGCTTCCCGGCGGTGAAGAGCTGCTCCCAGGGATCACCGCTGGTGTGCTTTACCTCCGAGAGACCATACTTCCGGGCCAGGTTCTTGCGCACCGCGTGGCCCTTGTAGCGGTGCACGCGGCCCTCGCGCTGCTCCAGGTCCACCGGGTTCGAGGGCAGGTTCCAATGGACGACGGCGTGGCAGTAGGTGTGGAAGTCCAGCCCCTCCTGCCCGACGGAGGTTGTCGCCAACACGAAGGGGCGGAAAGGAGAGTTGAACGCCTCCCGCACCTGCCCCGCACGCGTGATCTCTCTCCCGTCGTCTGACCTCTCCTCGCCGAAGCGAAGTGCGAAGTGACCGCGCATCCTGTGACCCTCCAGCCTGATCCCACCGTTACTCGCGTCCGTGACCACTTCGTCTACTGCCATGTTGGAGGTCCTTATGCTGAGAGCCTCACGCATCGCTCGTGAAACTTCCCGCGCTACCTCACCGGGTGACTCGTCGAGCAGCCCCTCCGACTCGCGCAGCACGTGGGCGTACTCGTCGAGAGTAGCCTGCAGCCCGCCCGAAGCACCGTACTCCAGTACGGTCTGCCAGTAAGGTGTTCTCCGGCCCCTTTCACGCAACAGCGCGGTAGCCTCCGGGGTGTTGAAGAGTGACCTGAGTTGCCAGGCCACGCGTGCGGCGGCCCCCCTGGTCTCGTTGCCTCCCTCGCCACCTGTCACCCGCCACAGAGCCCGCAGCGCGACGGTGCCCCAGCTGGATATAGCCTTCAGCGCCAGGACCCGCGCGAGGTCCGCCGGCGGTCGCCCGAGCCCGGCTCGTCCGTTGGCGAGCCTCCTCGCCTCGTCCACGTGCCTGTGCCAGTAGGTGTGGTCCTCCTCGTGGCTCGACGCTTCCCGCTCCTCCCCCGACCAGGTCGCGGCGAGGTCCGGGTCCCGCAGCCACTCTAGGGTGGCCTCCCGGTCAAAGTGCAGGTCCAGGAGGATCGGGGCGGCCCAGTACCAAGCATCGTCCCCACTCCCATGCTCGTCGCCCGTTACGCCCGCTTCTTCGAGCAAGCGCTCGATTTTTCGCTGCGCCCATTCGAGTACGTCTTTCAATGCTGGCGGCGTCTCCGTTCCTGCCAGCTCGCGCGCGGCGTCCAGGGGATCGCACTCGTGCGCAAGGGTGGTGCTCGGGTAGAGAAGGCCGAGCACAGGCATGCCGGTGAGGCGTCCTTCGCTCTGGGCGAAACGCAGCAGCGGCCGGCGCTGCTGCCTCGCCTCTTGGGTGTTCTCGGGGTCGTCCTCGAAGGACCGGAACGTGTGCCGCTCCGCCTCATAGCTGAGCATGGTCGCGATTACCTTGGGTACGACGACCCATGAGGAGAAGACCAGACGCTTCGTGAAGTTCTCTAAGGCGGGGTCCGCGAACGCGCCCCCGAGCCTGTAGTAGGGCATCGCCGGTGGCATCCACAGAAGCCGCCACGCCCCGGCATCGACCGTATCGGCCAGCAGGCCGCGCAGGCGGGAATTCCCGGGGTCCACCGCTGCGTACCGCGAGACATCCTCCCACGGTAGGAGCATGTTATCTCCCTCGGAGAGCAGTCCGGCAAGCTCGGTGTTTCCGTCGCCGGTTTCTACCGTAGCCTGGAAGGCCTTCTTCAGCTTGTAGGAATCCATGAAGTTCAGCAGGTAGGGGGCGGACTTCCAGTACTCGAGCACATCGCCCTGACCGAGGACGCGCGCCACCCTCTGTATTGATACGTAGCCGGTGAGGTCCTGCGCTTCGAGGCCGGATCTGGAGGCGGGAACTTCCCTCAGCATCCCGTCGCGGTCTTCGGAAGCCGCGAGCCGCTCGGTGCGGACCATGACCCGTCGCAGGCTCGCCTCAAGGTTCTGCTTGAGTTCTCTCAACCGCCCGACTTCGCCATTGTCTTTGATCCTGAACAACTCCCTGCGGTACTCGCGCAGGATGTCCTCCACCCGCCCGACTCCGGGCAGCTCCGTCTCCAGGAAGCGGAGGGTTCTAAGGAAATCCTGGTAGTGGTTGTCCTCGGCCGATTCGTGGGTGAGCGTGTACATTTTGTAAGGTGTTGCGGAGAGTAGCAGAGTCTTGGCTTCGGGGTACTCGAAGAGACCCCGCGCCAATCCGCTGGCCCGGTCCGTACCGTCGAGCAGGTGCTTGAAGCGCTGGAACTCGTCGAGGATGATCAGGTCGGGCTCTAGCGCGTTGAGGCAGCTGCTGGCGAGTAGTTCCCGGAGTTCTCCGACGACCCTTGCGCGGTCCTCCCTGTCGTGGTGGGGTAGGTGCTTGCGCGATCTTCCAAAGCGCTCACAGAGATCCTCGAAGCGAGAGCGGATGTCTGGCTGGCTCTGCTGCAGCTCGCTCTTCACCCGGCGCCCTAGGGTCTGCACGAACTCGGCGGCGAGCGACTCGTCGAGAACCTTCCTGTCGAACGCCTTAACCCAGTAGCGGAAGTTGTCCTTGGAGGCGTAGCCCTGTAGCACGTTGAGCGGGCCGGCTCTCCCAAGGTCCCACGCTTCGTGTAGGAGCCAGTAGAGGAGCACGCGCTCGCTGATCGTCCCCAGACTGTGGCCGAGCTCGAAGGAGGTACCGGGCGTAAAGGAGACGAAGTTGAGGCTGTTGTTCTTCAGGTCGTGCAGCTTGACCGGAAGGAGCGTTATCCTCGAAGCGAGGGCGAAATCCTTCTGGCCCATCACGTTCAGCCTGTTTATGTTCTGGCGAGCGATATCCGCGTTCGAGCAGATGTAGAGGACGTCGATGCGGTCCACGTCTTCCCACAGGTGGTTAACCGCTCGTGCTATCACCCCGCGAGCGACCAACGTCTTGCCCAAGCCTACCTCATCGGCCACGAGGAATCGGTTGGACGCGTCGTCATCCAGGTACAGGCGTCTGAAGATGTACTCGACCGTGTCGCGTTGGAAGTCCTTGAGGCCTCCTAGAACCGCCTGTAGGTCGGGGGGTGCCACGTCCATGCTCACGTTTTCAACCTCCTGCGTGCCTCCAGTATCGGCTGCCACACATCGTCTAAACCATCGGGTATGAGGTGTCGTCCCTCTGGTGTCTTCTGTAGATCGTCGAGGAGCTTAGCGATCTGGTCGAGCTTTAAGGGGTCGCGCTCTAGCGCGCGCACCAGAGCCTCGAATAGCGGGAAAGGGACGGGTCCGGAGCCGTTGCCCGCGCCGCCGCCCAGCATCCCCTGCGCGGCGATCAGTGCCTCGTGTTCGTCCTGGCCCCCCTCAGAGAGGAGCAAGAGGATCAGACGTAGCACCTTCTCCCGGCTATCCAGTAGCGAGCGCAGGATTCTCTCTTGCCGGTTGATAGGCGCCCCTGAGAGTGGCACGTTGAGGGTGAATTGCTGGCTAACCGATGTCATCTCAGAGCTGGCCGTGACCTCGAAGGCGAAGAAGGTTGTGAGAGCCTCGAAAGAGAGGGGACTGAACACTGAGACCTCGCCCCGCTCGGATGAGATGTCCACGGCCATATCCGTCAGGGTGATCGGCCAGCAACGCACGTGGACCTCAGGGGCTATCTCCGGGGCGCATTCTTCCTCAAGAAGGAGCCGGACCTCGAAGCGCTCCGCCTCGCCTGACAACGCCGTCACCTTCGCCGACCACTCTGCCGCAGCGAGTGCACGACGCGCACCTTCCGCTAGACTTTCGAGCCTTGTCTTCTCCGGGTCTACCTTTTGCTCCGTCCCGGGGACGTACTCCTGCAGTAAGCTGGCGAGCCCGGTGACGTCTTCTTCTGCGTTGCCCAGCAGGCTGTCGATACCGCAGCGGCTTTTCTTGCCTTGGAGCTCGACCAGGAACTCCACGTTGCGCTCGAATGCCGCGTTGGTCGCGTTGGCTGACCCCGTCCACACCCGGGCATGCCAGCCGGCGTCAGCAACGTACAGCTTGGCGTGCAGGCCCGAGAGCGACTGTGTCCCTTCTGGGGCAGGTCCTTGGTCACCGTCCTCTGGCATGGCCGAGGGGTTTATGACGTAGACGTTATCGAGGTCCTCACGGCGCGGCTGCTTTAGGGCGTCGAGCGACTCCAGGCGCGAGATGAG
>JAWWQA010000240.1:0-6066 GCA_033854695.1 Rubrobacteraceae bacterium | reverse complement strand
TCGCAGGGGACGTAGACGTCGGGGAGAAAGTGCATCTCTATCCGGATCTGGCCATCCCCCCGGCAAGCTTCGCACCTCCCACCCTTCACGTTGAATGAGAAGCGGCCCGGCTTATAGCCCCTGATCTTGGCCTCCGGCGTCGTCGCGAAGAGCTGGCGGATGTGATCGAAGACCTTGGTGTATGTAGCCGGGTTGGAGCGTGGGGTGCGCCCGATGGGACTCTGGTCTATGTCTATGACCTTGTCTACCTCTTCGACACCTCTTATGCCCGCGTGGCGGCCGGGACGATGCTTTCCGCGGCTGACGGCGTTGGCCAGAGCCTTGTACAGGATCTCGTTGACCAGGGTGCTCTTCCCCGAACCCGAGACGCCCGTGATGCTCGTGAAGACACCCAGGGGGAACTCCACGTCCACGTCCTTGAGGTTGTGCTCCATCGCCCCGAGGAGCTTTATAGTTCCGGTCGGCTCTCGCCTCTTCTCGGGCGGCTCGATGCGGCGACGACCGGCCAGGAAATCTCCCGTCACGGAGCTCTCCTCGGCCTCTATATCCTCGACGCTTCCCTGGGCTACGATCTCGCCGCCGTGTATCCCGGCGCCTGGTCCAACGTCTACGATATGGTCCGCCGCCCGGATCGTCTCCTCGTCGTGCTCGACGACTATCAGGGTGTTCCCGAGATCCCGCAGCTTGGTTAGAGTAGCCAACAGCCGCCGGTTGTCCCGCTGGTGAAGTCCGATGGACGGCTCGTCGAGTACGTACAGAACACCCACCAGGCCACTTCCAACCTGTGAAGCGAGCCTTATGCGCTGAGCCTCACCGCCCGAGAGGGTCCCTGCCGAACGGCTTAGAGTAAGATAGCCCAGGCCCACGTCAACGAGGAAGCCGAGACGTTCGCGTATCTCCTTGACAACTCGCTCGGCTATGAGCCACTCCCGCGGAGTGAATTCGACGGTATCGAAGAACTTCTGGGCCTCCGTGACGCTGAGCTGGGTGAACTGGTGAATATTCGTGTCACCGACGGTGACGGCGAGAGCTTCCGGTCTGAGCCTGGCGCCGCCACACTTCGGGCAGGGGACGTGGCTCATAAACTCTTCGATCTTCTCCCGCCGGTACTCGGAATCGGTCTCCACGTAGCGCCGCTCCAGGTTCCGGACCACCCCGTCGAACTGGCTCATATACTGCCGCCGGCGCCCATACCGGTTACGATATGAAATGTAGATTCTCTCGCCCTCGGTCCCGTAGAGGATAAGCCGTCTGTGCTCCTCGGGAAGGTCGCGCCACGGCGTGTCGAGGTCTATGCCGTACTTCTCGGCGAGTGCCTGAAGAACGCTCCCGTGGTACTCCGACGGGGAGTTGGCCCACGGCACGAGAGCACCTTCGTTCACGCTAAGGTCCTCGTTCGGCACAACCAGCTCCGGGTCTATCTCCAGCCGGCTCCCGAGCCCATCACACCGCGAGCAGGCCCCATGCGGGTTGTTAAACGAGAACGTCCGCGGCTGTATCTCCGCGATCGAAGCCCCGCAGTTCGTGCAGGTGAAGTTCTCCGAGAAGAGCATCGACTCGCCCGTGCCGTCCCTCTCGACCGTCTCGACGAGCATCAGCCCCTCGGCCAGCTCGAGCGCTGTCTCTATCGAGTCGGTCAGCCGGCGCTCTATCCCCTCGCGCACCACCAGCCGGTCCACTACGACCTCGATATCATGCTTGTAGTTGCGATCCAGGTTCAGCTCGACCGGCAGCTCGTGAAGCTCCCCGTCCACCCGCACGCGAGCGTAACCACTCTCGGCCAGGTCCGCGAACAGCTTGCCGTACTCGCCCTTGCGGCCCCGGACCACGGGCGCGAGCACCATAAAGCGAGTCTTCTCCGGCAGCTCCAGCACCTTCTCGACCATCTGCTGCGGTGTCGAGGAGGCAACCGGGAAGCCGCAGACGTGGCAGTGGGGGCGTCCGGCCCGTGCGTAGAGGAGCCTCAAATAGTCATAGATCTCTGTGACAGTGGCGACCGTGGAGCGGGGGTTGTTCGACGTAGTCTTCTGGTCGATCGAAACGGCCGGCGAGAGGCCGTCTATGTGGTCCACGTCCGGCTTGTCCATCTGGCCCAGGAACTGCCTGGCGTAAGCGGAGAGGCTCTCTACGTACCGACGCTGCCCTTCGGCATAGATGGTGTCGAAGGCGAGGGAGGACTTGCCGCTACCGGAGAGCCCGGTCACGACCACCATCACGTCGCGAGGCAGGGAGAGTGAGACGTTCTTCAGGTTGTGCTCGCGCGCCCCCCGCACGACGATCCGGTTCTCAGCGATCTCCGGTCACTCCTTCTTCGAAGTTTGCTCTCGAAAAGTATACGGCCTCCGCGCGGGAGGCCAAGTGCGTAATTGCGTTCCGCGGATTTTACCATCCACTGCCCATCGTATGATCGTACGCATTGGTTCCGTTACCGAGATCGCAAACTCCCCTATTCAGTTCGGTTTATGGGCTAACGGCCCATTGCTCCTACTAACGGAAGCGTCATTTTTGGCCTTCCGTCTAAGGTATTCGCGCCTGTCTCCCGCATAAAATACAAATCGTAAAGTATATGTTGGGTTCAGATCCCTCATGGGTGGGAAAGGAGACACGTGGTGATGTGGGAATGGGAGGTGTGGCGGTGTTTCGACAATACCAAGGAAACCTTCGAGGAGAAAGGGTGGGAGTTCCGGTTTGGCGGGCGCGACGGCAACGAGATGATGCCGCTTCTGGCGGAGTCCGACGATCACTGCATCGCGTTCTTCGATAGGGACTCCGGCACGGGCGAATGCTGGTTCGAGCTGCGCGACAAGAACCGGCACAGGGTGGTGTTCGTGCGAGGCGTGCAGAACATACCGACGCCGAAGCGGGCGACACAGCTGCTCGCCGACTATGGAACCCCGTTGGGCGAGATAAGGGCGCCTCGGGAGCTGCCATTGTACAGCCTGCCGGTGGCGCCATTGATGTCTGTAGCAGAGGTTGGATGATCCATCGGGCCATAGTCCTTTGAGGCTCCGGTCATTAGGAAGTGGCGCTTCCTCCTTCTAGATATCGGTAGACCCTCTGCTCAGGAGACCGCAGTACACGATAGTTCGTTTCGAAATTTCATCATCCGTCCGCCGGTCGTATACCGATCGTATATATTAGGTTGGGTTTGGATCCCATCGAAAGCAAGGTCGCGTTTGGAGACGGATGATCCTTAAAGAGCTGTTCAACATCCTGATCGAGGAGCTCGGGGGCCGGCGCCTGGCGCCGGGGGAACCCGGTCGCCTTGTCAAGGGCCTGGCGGTGGACGAGGAGACGGAGAGATGGCTCGGTCCTGACGAGGTCGCCGTGACCGCCCGCGAAAAGCTCGACTCTCGCTTCCTCGCCGCTGCCGCTGAGGGTGGCGCTTCCGCGGTCGTCTGGCGCGTGGAGAACGAGCCTCCGGTAGAGATGGTAAGACACGCCGAGGAGATGGGCTTGGGGCTCCTCATCATCCCCCCGAGCGTGCCGCTGCGCGAGCTGCTCTCGCTGTTCGCGCGAGACGCCGAGGGGGAAGGGCTCTTGCGGCATTCTCACGGGGCGGCGCGGGCCCTTCTCGAGAGCACGGGTGGCAACGAGGACTCTATGGCGAAGCTGGTCGGTAAGCTCGCGGACCTCCTTGACCGTTCAGTAGTGGTCGAAGACCCGGTCGGACGTCTCATCGCCGGCGGAGATCCCACGAGGGCGAACGCCGGGAATCAGCGCGGATCTCAGGCCCTGATCTCTACTCTCGAGGCGTACGAGCTGCGGGCTTCGAGGGGCATCGGTGTGGAAGAGACCCGCCGCGAGCGCCGCGACCGCTACGCCCGCTTGCCGAACGGTTTTCTCTCGGTACCCGTCGAGCGATGGCGGATCGCGGAGACGGAGCTCTTCTGGATGCCTGTTGGCGCCGGTGCCCCGGCGGGCTACCTGTGGATGGACCTCGCGGACCGTCCCCTGTGCCCCGAAGACGTGGTGGTCCTGTACTGGTCCGCGCGGGCGCTGGAAGCCGAACTCGGCAAGGAGCGGGTTCGGCTCGAGACGGAGCTCGGCGTCCGTGGGGACTTCGTGGACGACATCATCAGTGGCCACCACGGCTCGGTCGACCTCCTCCTCCAGCGCGCCCGATACCTGGGTGCGAATCTCTCCTCGGGCGCCCTGGCGGTCGTCGTGGATATAGACGACTTCGCTGGCTACCTGAGCCGCCGGCGGTTGAAGGAGTCGGCGATCCAGGAGCTCAAGAGACGTTTGGCCGACGCGGTGCGCCTCCAGGCTCGCAGTCTCTTCTCGAACTTCCTGCTCGGACCGCGCTCCGACAACGTTATCGTTTTCCTGGCTCCATCAGGAGACGATCCAACCGAGGAGCTTGCGGGGAAGGCCATGGACCTGGCGGCTCACGTCCAGCGCTACGTCAAGGGCCTACTGCCAGACCTTACGGTATCGGTCGGTATCGGTCGATTCAAGGACGACCCGGCGGCGCTCTCGGACGGCTATTCCGAGGCCGAGGTGGCCCTGGAGATCGGACACCGCATAAGCGGGCCCTCCTCGATCTCGACCTTCGCAAAAACGGGCACCTACAAGCTCCTGTTCCGCGTCTTGCAGGAGGAGCCGGAAGAGCTCGAGACGTTCTACGCCGAGACCCTCGCCCCGGTAGTCGCCTACGACTCGCGCTACGGCACCGAACTCGTCTCCACCCTGACCACCTACCTCGGCAACGATGCTAGCACGGCCAAGACCGCTGCCGACCTCTTCGCCCATCGCCACACCATCCGCTACCGCCTGGATCGCGTCAAGGAGCTTACCTACCTCGACGTAGACAAGAGCGAGGACCGCGAACGCCTGACTTTGGGGATCAAAGCTATGCAGCTCCTCGGCCGTGTCCCGGAGAAGCCCAGCAGCTTCGCCGATAGATAGCTATTAGCCGTCAGCTATTAGCCGTCAGCCATCAGCTTTCAGCAGTCAGCCAAAAGCCTTGTAGGCCATCGCTTGTGACGGGAGGCGTATCCTCTTAATCAATCGCCACGGCTGTAACCCTCGGCGTCTCGGGCCGGGACTCCGGTAGCTTTTGGCGATAGCTGAGAGCCGCCAAGACCTGCCTACCTCACCCAAAGGACAAGCTCACTGTCTTTCCAGGCGCTTATGTTTATACATTGGGCCAAAGAACCCATCGGACACCCGACGTAGACTATGTTCAGCTCGTATATACCCATACCATGAAGGAGGGTTCTTTTGCGTAGGTTTGCTCTGTTGATGATGATGGTATTGCTGCTGGTCGCGGCGGTACCGGCGGTGGCGTTCGCACAGGAGACGCCGGTTAAGCAGGGAACGGCGTCGCTCGAGGACGTAGCGTTAGCCGTAGACACCGTTTGGGTCATCGTGGCAGCGATGCTAGTGCTCTTCATGCAAGCAGGCTTCGCGATGCTGGAGGTCGGCTTCTCTCGGATGAAGAACGTCGGGAGCGTGGTAGCGAAGATCCTCGCTATGATGGGGATAGGACTCGTCACTTTCTGGGTGGCGGGCTTCGCGTTCGCTTTCTCTGACGGCGGCGGGCTCAACACCCTTATCGGCACCCAGGGCTTCTTCCTGTCCGGATCGGAGGACGCCTATGCCGGGCTCGCCTGGACAGCGGTGCCACTCTCGGCCAAGTTCCTCTTCCAGGTAGCCTTCGCGCTCGTCTCTCTAGCCATCGTGTGGGGAACGATGCTCGAGCGTACCAAGTTCGCGGTCTACCTCATCTTCGCCGTCATCTTTGCCGGTTTCATCTACCCGACGGTCGCGCACTGGATCTGGGGCGGCGGCTGGCTCAGCACTCTAGGGATGCAGGACTTCGCCGGCTCGACGGTCGTTCACTTGCAAGGTGCGATGGCAGCGCTGGCGGGCACACTCCTCTTGGGACCCAGGATCGGCAAGTACGACGATGAGGGCAACCCGCAGACCATCCCCGGCCACAACATGCCGCTCGCCGTCTTGGGCGTCATCATTCTCTGGATCGGCTGGTGGGGCTTCAACCCCGGCTCCACGCTGGCCGCCGTGGGCCAGAGCTTCGCCGACATAGCTCTCACCACAAAT
>JAWWQA010000239.1:0-12241 GCA_033854695.1 Rubrobacteraceae bacterium | reverse complement strand
GTCTGCGTGCCGATGGCGAGCTTGTACTCCTTCTGGATGTACGTCGTGATCGCATCGTCGACGTCGTCGCCGGCGATCCTGATAGACGACTTCGTTACGATCCCGCCCAAAGAGATCACCGCGACCTCGCTCGTCCCGCCGCCGACGTCCACTACCATGGAACCCTGGGCCTCGTTGACCGGCAACCCCGCCCCGATCGCCGCCGCCAGAGGCTCCTCGATGGTGTATGCATGCCGCGCCCCCGCCGACTCGGTAGCCTCCTTGACCGCCCGAAGCTCCACGCCCGTCACCCCGCTAGGTACGCATACCACGACCCTCGGACCGATCACTGACCGGAAGACGCGCCGTCGTGGCTGCGCCTTGCGGATGAAGTAGGAGAGCATCTTCTCCGTGACCTCGAAGTCCGCTATGACGCCGTCCTTCAAAGGACGTAGAGCCACGATGTTGCCGGGCGTACGCCCCAGCATCCTTTTCGCCGCGCTCCCCACGGCGACGACTTTATCGATCTTGTTGTCTATGGCAACCACCGAAGGTTCCGAGAGCACGATCCCCTGCCCCTTAACGAACACCAGCGTGTTCGCCGTGCCGAGATCTATCGCAACGTCCCTTCCGAATAACCCTCCAAGCATCTCTTACCCCATCCGCTCAGTCGAGATCTCTTACCGTCAAAAAGCTAGAGCATCCCGTGTTCTTTCATACTAAAGTGACCGTCGCCAACGATGACGTGATCTAACACCTCTATACCTAATATCCTGGCAGCATCACCCAGCCTCCTCGTGACCTCGCAGTCCTCCCGGCTGGGTTCTACCTTGCCGCTGGGATGGTTGTGTGCCAGGATAACGCTCGCAGCACTTGCCCGAATGGCCGGCTTGAAGACCTCCCGGGGATGGACGAGGGCAGCGGAGAGCGTGCCTACCGAGACCAACGGGGTCCCTATAACCTCGTTCTTGGTGTTGAGTAGCACGACGACAAAGTTCTCCCGGTCGAGATTGGCTATGCGCCCCCTCAATAGCCTGTCCACATCCGCAGGCGATGATATCACGGGCCGCCCTGGGTTGCGAACCTGCCCGATTCTTCGCCCAAGTTCGACCGCTGCTAGTATTACGCACGCCTTGGCCTCTCCGATCCCGTTGACTTCCATAAGCTCGTGCACGGAGACGTCGTAGAGGCCATGCAGACCGCCGGCTTCGCTAATGACTTCGCCGGCGAGCTCGACCGCCGTCTTGTTCCGGTTCCCGATGCCGAAGAGTAGCCCCAAGAGCTCCCCGTCCGAGAGCGCCGAAGGGCCGGCCTCAAGCAGCCGCTCGCGAGGTCGTAGCTCGGGCGGCAGTTGCTTTATCGTGTATCGGCGACGCTCCACAGCCTCCACCTCAGTACCAGCGCACCCCGTAATTCTCTAGCATGCGGCTCGTGAGCGCGAGCGGGAGCCCCACTACGTTTGTGTAGTCGCCCTCGATCCTCTCCACGAAGAGCGCTGCCCTCCCCTGTATAGCGTACCCTCCGGCCTTCCCGACACCCTCTCCCAGTTTAACGTAAGCGGAGATCTCCTGTTCCGAAAGCCTTCGCAAGCGCACCCGCGTCACCTCGCCTCGGACAGAGATGTCACCATCGCGCGCCACCGCCACGCCAGAGTACACCTCGTGGACCTGCCCTTCGAGGAGACCGAGCATCCGGCGTGCGTCCTCCCGATCCTTCGCCTGCCCGAGGGTAGCCTCGTCCGTGGGTAGCTCCGGTAAGTAAACTATCGTGTCGGCCGCGAGGATGATCTCGCCCGGGAGCTCGGATGCGACGGTTAAAGCCTTACCTCGGGCGTTAGCCTGGACAGTCTCTTTCGGGTCATCGAGGACGACCTCTGGGAAGCCGCTCTTGCGAGCCGAGAAGTCGTAGCCTACGCCTCTGAGCAGGGCGACGCGCCGCGGAGATTCGGAGGCGAGAACGAACTGCACCGTGCTCTTCTAGCCGCCGAAGAAAAGCTTCAGTTCTCTCTCGGCGCTCTCGGGAGAATCGGAGCCGTGGACTAGGTTGTCCGGAAGGTTCAGGGCCAGGTCGCCGCGGATGGTGCCGGGTGCTGCCTCGGCGGGGTTGGTCGAGCCCATAAGCCTGCGCATGACCTGGATAGCGCTCTCGCCCTCTACCTTCATGGCGACGACCGGGATCGAGGTGATGAACTCGACCAGCTCCTCGAAGAAGGGCTTCTCGCGATGCTCGGCGTAATGCTCTTCGGCGAGCTCGCGGGTCACGTTCATAAGCTGCATCGCCCGGATGTCGAGGCCCTTGGCTTCGATGCGGCGTACGATCTCCCCGATCAAACGCCGCTTTACGCCGTCGCCTTTGACCAACACAAGCGTTTGTTCCATACTATCCTCCTACCAGTTGATCTTTTTTTCGCGCTGCACGGTAGCGCAGTATGGGCAAGTCCTCCAGTCGAGGTGCAGTGGTTTCCCGCAGTTATGGCAGGGTTTCTTGAGGTCCCAGCCGCACACTGGACAGAGCAGGTATTCCTTCTCCACGACCGAGCGGCAGTTGGGGCAAAGGTTGATCCTCTGCTTGAGCTCCCTCTCCAGCACGGCCAGCTCGAGCTCGCGTTCGCGGGAGTCAAGAACGTACTCTGGCGGGCGCACTATCAGGTAGATCAAGGGGCCGAGAAACGGGAAGATCAAAGCCACGATCCCCCAAAAAAACCGTATGGTCCCCCGCCGGCCAGCATCTGCGAAGGTCCAGTACGCAAGCGAAATCCACAACACGACGAAGAACAGGATCGCAGCCCGGAACCCTATGGTCAAGATCGGGCTGTTCAGAAAGTCATTGATTGCCCGGAAGGGGTCTGGATCTACCTGAAGAAGGTATGCTAGATTCGCGCCGCTCACCTGATTAACGCTCACGCTATGAACCTCGAGACGACGAAGTAGCCGAGAACGAAGAAGACGACCGCGATCGCAACGAGGAGCCCTACGAGCTTCAGGGTCCGGCTACCGCCCACGCAACCATCCCAGGATGCCGGCCCCGGTGTACAAAGACCCCGTTACCAGCACCATGCCACCCACCTTTTCCATCTCCCCCACGGCCAGGCGCAGAGCGTCACCCGCATCGCTCGCCACCCGGGCTTTTCCTCCTCCGGCATCTCGTGGATCGTACTTTCCTTCTACCTGCTCCGGGTCCAGAGCCCGCCTCTCGGCGTTCTCGGGACGGGTGAGCACGAGGGCATGGGCCTCTCTCTCAAGGATGCTAAGCATACTTCCGACGTCTTTCTCCTTCAAGGCGCCGAATACTACCCCTAGAGCCCGGTTCCCGTACTTCGCGCGAACCGCCTGAAGCGCGGCCTCGAGCCCCTCCGGGTTGTGTCCACCATCCACGACTACCGGCACCCCACGGACCTCGTGCACCTCGAATCGAGCCGGCGGCCGGACCGCCCGCGCCGCCGCCCGCGCCCCTATCCGTTCGTCCTGCCGCAAAGCTCGTCCCAACAGCACCTCCGCCGCCCGTACCCCGAGGCGTTCGTTGCGGACAAGGTAAGTCGCTTCGCTCCAGGGACTCGGAAGTCGGGAGTCGGGAGTCGTATTCTCCTCGACTCCCGAAGCGGCCTGGCGGTACTCTTCCTGCTCCCGGTGCTCTACGAGGCTGGCGCCGACCTTCTTAACCGTCTCTCGGGCGAGTCCGACTACTCGCGGGTCATTCGTGCCTAGAATAAGAGTGGCATCGCTTTGCAGGCTCGCAAGCTTCTCCTCCACTATCTCCTCCACGGTATCGCCAAGGTACTCCGTGTGGTCGAGGCCGACATTCGTCAGCACGACCGCCTCGGGCTCTGCTGCGGAGGTCGCATCGTGGCGCGCTCCAAGCCCCGCCTCGAGGACGGCCCACTCGAGCCCCGCGTCACGGAACATCGCCAAGGCTCCCGCGGTGAGAAGCTCGAACTGGGTCGCGGGGATCTCGTTCGCGTCGGCTACCTCTATGGTCTTTCCCATCGCGGAGGCGAACTTGTGCTCTGAGACGTAGCGAACGCGCAACATCACCCGCTCTGTGTATGAGAGGACGTGCGGCGAGAGATAGACCCCGGTAGTATGACCCGCCGCTTCCAAGGCACTCGCGAGTGCTATGGCTGTTGTGCCTTTGCCGTTCGTGCCGACGACCTGGACGACTCGCAGGGAGCGGTGTGGATCGCCGAGGAGCTTGAGGAGAGCTTCGATACGCTCGAAACCCAGGGCGATACGGCGACGGAGATCCAACTCGCCGCAGACGGCTTCGTAGGAGGGGTGGAGGGCCATAGCGTCCATAGGGATCTGCTACAGGTACTCATCGAGGCGCGTTTTCAGCGTCTCGAGAAGGCCGGTATTCCGGTTCAGCTTCTCCCGCTCAGCCGTGACGACCGGGGCGGGCGCCCGCTCGACGAACTTCTCGTTTGCGAGCTTGCCCTCGGCGCGCCGCACCTCGCCTTCGATGCGTGAGATCTCCTTGCGCAGGCGCTCTATCTCCTCGCGCCGGAGCTCTTCCGACAGGGCTAACTCCACTACCACGTCCCCCGCAGGCAGCGTAGCCTTCGCCGAACCGTCGAGGTCCTCCACGGCCCGTACCCCTGCCAGCGCCGAGAACACCTCGAGGTCCACCCCCTCGGGCGCCCTTCCTTCCAGCTCGTTCTCGACCTTCGACTCGGCGCGGAAAGAGCGAACCGCCGAAACCGCGAGCCGCGTCCGCTCCAGCATACGGTCCGCCTCGACATCCTCAAGTGCAGGGTCGTACCGCGGGAACTCCTGAACTATGAGCATCTCATCTCCACCCAGCACGCGGTTCATCTCCTCCGTCGCGAACGGCATTACCGGATGCAGGAGGCGCAGGGTCCCCTCGAAAACCTCCCGCAATATGCGCGGGCTCTCCTGCGAGGGAGCAACCTTGGAAATCTCCACATACCAGTCCGCCAACTGGCGCCAGGCGAAGTCGTAGACCAGGCGCATCGCCTCCGAGAACTCGCACTCCTCGAGGAGCCGGTCGTACTCTCGCACCGTCTCGTTGAAAGAAGAGAGGATCCAACGATCCGAAGGCGACGCTTCTGGCGGCCCGTCCGATATCTCCGTCGGGTAGCCGGAGACGAAGCGGGCCATGTTCCACAGCTTGGTGACGAAGCTGCGCCCCAGAGCCGCCCGCTCGTAGGAGTAGGAGAAGTCCTGGGTCGAGGATTGGTACAGGAGACCGAAGCGCACCGCGTCAGTTCCGTATTCATCGAAGAGATCCAGGGGATCTATGGTGTTACCCTTGGACTTGCTCATCTTCGTCCCGTCCTCCGCGAGGACTATGGAATGGACGTTTACCTTTCTAAAGGGGACCTCACCACGGAAGCGAATGCCGGTCATGATCATGCGCGCTACCCACAGGTACATGATCTCGCGCGCCGTACTTAGTAGAGTAGTCGGGTAGAAGTATTCGAGATCCTCGGTCTCCTCCGGCCACCCCAAGGTCGCAAACGGCCACAAAGCCGAGGAGAACCAGGTGTCGAGCACGTCCCTGTCCTGCTCGAAGCCCTCTCCCGGCGACTCTTTGGCGGCGATAACTTCGCCGTTTGGGCCGTACCAGACCGGGATGCGATGCCCCCACCACAGCTGCCGGCTCACGTTCCAGTCCTGCAGGTTCTCGAGCCATCTGATCGTTTCTCGCCGCCAGGAGTCAGGGTAAACCGTTATCTCCCTGTTTTTGAGCGCCCGTATTGCGGGCTCGGCCAGCTCCTTCATGGAGACCCACCACTGCTCTGAGAGCCACGGCTCTATGACCGCCCCGCACCGATCGCAATGTCCGACCCGATGTCTGTACTCTTTGACCTCCCCGAGCAGCCCCTCCTCGTCGAGCCGCTCTGCTACAGCTTTCCTCGCCTCCTCGCGCGTCATCCCCGCAAACGGACCACCGTTCTCGTTGATCGTACCGTCCGGATTGAGAACGTTTACCGGGTCCAGACTGTGCCGTTGGCCGATCTCGAAGTCGTTCGGGTCGTGGGCGGGAGTGACCTTGAGGACACCAGTACCAAACTCGGGATCTACGTAAGGATCGGCGAGAACTTCGATCTCGCGCTCCACGAACGGCACCATGACCCGCCGGCCTACGAGGTCCTTGTATCGCACGTCGTCCGGATTCACCACGAGTGCCACGTCACCCAAAACCGTCTCGGGGCGGGTGGTGAAGACCTGGGCGTAATTCTTATCGTCGGGGCCGGGACCTTTGCCGTCGGAGAACGGGTAGCGAACGCCGTAGAGCTTGCCATCCACCTCCTCGTAGTTGACCTCGAGGTCGCTAATGGCGGAGCGGTCGTGGGGACACCAGTTGGTAATGCGGTTGCCGCGGTAGATTAAACCCGACTCGTACAAGTCTATGAACGCCGTCAGGACGGAGTTTATGTACTTCTCGTCCATGGTGTAGCGCAACCGGCGCCAGTCGACCGACGCCCCGAGCCGCTTGAGTTGCCCGAGTATCTGCGAACGCGCCTCCTCGGCAAATTCCCGGCACCGCTCCACGAACGCCTCACGGCCGAGGTCCCACCTCGTCTTCCCTTCCTCGCGCATGACCTTGCGCTCGACCACGTTCTGGAGTGCGATGGAGGCGTGATCTACACCCGGCAACCAAAGGGCCTCGTAGCCCTTCATGCGCGCCCGGCGTATGAGCGTGTCCTGGATGGCGCCGTTCAAAGCATGTCCCATGTGCAAGGCGCCCGTCACGTTCGGCGGTGGCAGGACGATGCAGTAAGGGTCCTTCTCGGGGTTTGGGTCGGCCTCAAAGGCGCCTGAGCGCTCCCACTCCTCGTAGATCCGGGCCTCCACGGCCTTTGGATCGTATGTCTTGGAGATCTCCGCCTGGCTCAAGGGTGGCTTAAGGCTTCTCTCTAGGCCGTCTCTTCGTCGTAGGTGTACTTCGACCGGCCTGAGGCGGTCACGAGTGTGGGCTGCACCCCGTCTCGCACGGTGTCGGCGTCCACGACGCACTTGGTGACATCGGACCGGCTCGGCATCTCGTACATCGTCGGCAGGAGCGCCGTCTCCAGGATGCTTCTCAAGCCTCGTGCTCCAGTCCCCCGCTCCATGGCAAGCTCGGCGACCGCGGTGAGCGCCTCGTCGGTGAAGGCAAGGTCTACCTTGTCATAGCGGAAGAACTGCCGATACTGTCTTACCAAGGCGTTCTTCGGCTCGGTAAGGATGCGTATGAGGTCCTCCTCGCTCAAGCTCCTCAGGGTAGAGATGATCGGCAACCGCCCAACAAACTCGGGGATGAGGCCGTACTTGAGCAGGTCCTCCGGCTGAACGTGCCGGAGGATCTCGTCATGCTCCTCCTTGAGGCGTGAATCGACGTCGCACCGGAAGCCGATGCTCTTCTTGCCTATGCGTTGCCGGATGACCTCCTCCAGACCACCGAACGCCCCGCCACAGACAAAGAGGACGTTCTTGGTGTTGATCTGCAGGAAATCCTGGTGCGGGTGCTTGCGCCCACCCTGCGGCGGAACGCTGGCGATGGTACCTTCCAGGATCTTGAGCAAGGCCTGCTGGACGCCCTCGCCCGAGACGTCGCGGGTTATGGAGGGGTTGTCGGATTTGCGGGCGATCTTGTCGATCTCGTCTATGTAGATGATCCCCGTCTCGGCCTTCTTCACGTCGAAATCGGCGGCCTGAATGAGCTTGAGGAGGATGTTCTCGACGTCCTCGCCGACGTAGCCGGCCTCGGTGAGGGCAGTGGCGTCGGCTATGGCGAAGGGCACGTTGAGGATCCTGGCGAGCGTCTGGGCGAGCAGGGTCTTGCCCGATCCGGTCGGCCCGAGAAGCAGAATATTCGACTTCTGAAGCTCGGTACCATCCGAGGAGTCTGGACCCATGCTGATACGCTTGTAGTGGTTGTAGACAGCCACCGCGAGGACCTTCTTCGAATCCTCCTGGCCGATGACGTACTCGTTGAGGATGCGGTTGATCTCGCGTGGTTTGGGGAGGTCGTCGTCTTTGAGGACCTCGGGTCCCGAGAACTCCTCGTCGATGATCTCATTACAGAGCTCTATGCACTCGTCGCAGATGTAGACGCCGGGGCCTGCTATGAGCTTCCTGACCTGGCGCTGGCTCTTCCCGCAGAAAGAGCACTGCAGCTGATCTGACGGGTCCCTCATACCTTTACGGCCTCCCCTTAGCTACGGTTTCCACTACTAGGCGTCCGCACTCTTAGTGCTGGCGGACGATGTTATCTATTACGCCGTACTCGATACCCTCTTCGGGACCCATTATGTAGTCACGGTCGGTGTCGCGCTCTATCTTCTCGTAAGACTGGCCCGTGTGCTCAGCCAGGATCTCATTGAGGCGCCGCTTGGTACGGATGAGCTCCTCGGCATGGATCTGCACGTCAGAAGCCTGTCCCGCAAGACCCCCGATGCTCGGCTGGTGCAACAGTATCCGCGTGTTCGGCAGCGCGTTGCGCTTCCCCTTCGTGCCAGCCGCCAGGAGAAAGGCCCCCATCGAGGCCGCCATCCCGAGAGCGGTCGTGACGATATCCGGCTTTACGAACCGCATAGTATCGTAGATGGCCAGACCCGCCGTAACGCTCCCACCGGGGGAGTTTATGTACAGGTTGATGTCCTGCTCGGGGTCCTCGCTCTCGAGGTGCAGAAGCTGCGCCATGATGGCGTTGGCCACCTGATCATCCACCGGCGTGCCAAGGAAGATGATGCGATCCTTCAGCAGCCGCGAGTAGATGTCCATCGCCCGCTCCCCACGCGGGCTCTGCTCGATGACGTAGGGGATCACTGCTTGTGGATTGAAGTTCATGTCTTATTCCTCTCTTTTGTTGATCTCTGTCTCAGCGTCACCAGCCTGAACCGACGCCTCTACCCTCGCCTCACCGGCATCAGGCTCGGCCTCCTCGGTCCCCGGCACGTCCTCTGTGTCCTTGGTCTCTTCGCCCTCGCCGGCCTCCTCCGCGGGCATCGGGACGGGAACGGCGTTCTCCACGAGGAAGTCGAGCGCCTTCGCCCGCGTGATCTCTTCCTCCAGGATCTGGTAGGTGCCGTTCTTATGCATGGTCTCGGCGAGCTCCTCTAAAGAACGCTCAGAGTCCTCGGCAAGATGCTCTATCTGGTGCATCACCTCGTGCTCGTCGACCGTGGTGCCTTCCGTCGCCGCGACCGCGTCCAGGACGAGCTCCTTCTTGACCGTGTCGGCCGAGTCGTCCCACACGCGCTCCTTGACTTCCTCGCGATTAGACCCGGCGAGCTCGTAGTACTGCTCCGGATCCAGCCCCTGCACCCGGATGGTTCGCTCGAACGAGTCGACCATCTCTTCAGCCTTCTCCTCGACCATGACGTCAGGCACCTCGACCTCGGCCTTCTCCACAACCGCGTCGAGTACCTGTCTCCGGAACTCGGCCTCGACCCTCTGCTCCAGCGCCTCCTCGAGCTGCTTCCTGACGGCGCTCCGGAACTCCTCCATCGTCTCGAACTCGCTCGCCTCCTTGGCAAACTCGTCGTCCAGCGGCGGCAGCTCTCTCTCCTTGATCTCCTTGAGGTGCACCCGGAAGAGCACCGACTGCCCACGCAGAGACTCCTCGTCGTAGTCCATCGGGAACGTGACTCCGAACTGTTTGCGCTCCCCCACGCTCATCCCTACCAGGTTCTTCTCGAAGTCCTCCAGGAGCTCGCCACCCCCGACCTCCAGCATGTAGTCCTCGGCCTCGGCCCCTTCCACAGGTCCACCGGCAAGTCCCTCACCCTTGTAGTCCAGGATCACGAAATCGCCCTCTTGCACCGGCCGCTCCTCGACCGCCGCCAGCGTCGCGAACTGATCCTGGAAATCCTCCAGGGCATCCTGGACGTGCTCCTCTTTGATCTCCATCTCGCGCTTCGGGACCTCGATGCCCTTGTACTCTCCCAGAGCCGCCTCGGGGCGAACCTCGACGGTCGCAGAGAACTTGAAGCCCTTCTGCTCATCCAGGGGGTCGTCGAAGTTGATCTCCGGCCGGTCTATCGGGTGCAGGTTGTTCTCAACCACAGCCTCCGAGTACCAGCTCGGCAAACTGTCCTGCAGCGCCTCCATATAAATATAGTCGCGGCCGACGCGGTTCTCGATCACACGCCGTGGCGCCTTACCGGGCCTGAAGCCCGGTACCTTGACCTTCTTCTTGAGCTCGCGAACCTTAGCCTCGACGCCCTTCCTCACAGCCTCTGGCGAAACCTCGACGTCGATGCGAACCTTATTATCCTCGAGCTTCGTAACGCTAACCGTCATACACTCCAACTCTTCTCGACCGACCCCGCCTCCCGCAGGCCTGTGCGAGAGGCGGGACTTGAACCCGCACGCCCGAAGGCACTAGATCCTAAATCTAGCGTGTCTACCATTCCACCACTCTCGCTCACTGAAAAACCTGAACGAATTATAACAGCCGTATAACAGCCACCCCGGCGCTACCCGCCCTCGTGCGCTAAGGGCGCACCTCTTCGGAAGAGCCTCCTCCAACGCACAACGAAAAGTCACGCTGGTCGTCGCTGTGAGGGGGTGACCGACGGGGCTCGAACCCGCGACCTTCGGGACCACAACCCGATGCTCTGCCAACTGAGCTACGGCCACCAAGCGCCGCTGAATGGCGGTCTCTTAATATTACCAGCAACCACCCGGCATGCAAAATGCACTACCCGAAATAGGATTCTCGGTCAGGTCACTCGGCTCAGCATCCCTCTTGCTTAAGAGTTAGTTGCAGCGGAATCCGTGCTTCCGGGATACCCCGCATTGACCCTCGAATGCCACTCAAGGAGCTCTTCGCGTCGCTTGTCTAGCTCTTCTTGGCTGTATTCATCTGCGAGGTTGTGCTCCTCCAGGGGATCCTTCGAGAGGTCGAAGAGCTCCTCGGGCTGGTTGTCGTAGTGGTAGATGTACTTCTCGTTGCCCTTTATGCTCGCCAGGCACTTGCGGGTAGTAATGCAGCTGAAGAATAGGGGGCGGTTTCGGGGCAACGAATTGAGGAGCGAATAACCTGGGTATGTGCCATTTTTCACCTCGTAGCCCAGCATGTCCAGCACGGTAGGCATGATGTCGGTCTCGTTCGACAACCCCGTAGCCCTCTGGCCCTGTTCAAGCCAGCCCGGAGCATGTATCAGAAGCGGGATCCTCAGGCCTTCCTGGTAAATGGTGTCACCGTGCAAGTAACGTCCGTGCTCACCGAAGCCTTCCCCATGGTCTCCGTAGATGACGAAGATCGTATTCTCGTAGAGTCCTAGCTGCTTGTACTGGTCGATCAGGTTCTCCAGGAAGATGTCCTGCAGGCGAAGACAATTGTAGTAGCGGTTTAGCAGGTCATCGTCGGCGAAGTTCTCACTCCCGTGGCGCGTGGAGAGACATCGGTAGTCGTCGTGTCCCGTGCCCGTGAGGTATTGGGCTATAAATGGTTTGTCCTTATGCTCTTTGAGCCATTGCTCGCTGGGCTTTAACATGATGTCATCTTCGTAGCTGATGTAGTTCGTCGCCTCGAAGCCCGCTGTGTCCATCGATTCGGATGGGTAGTACTCCTCGTAGCCGAGGTTTTTTGCGACAACCGCATATTGGTCCATAGTCTCGCTAGAAGACTGGAAGAAGACGGTACTGTAGCCTTGCTCCCCCAGAAGGCCGGGCAGGCACGGTGCAGGGATGCCACCCGGCTCAAACTCCGGGCCCTGATAGAGAGGCGGTTCGATCCCGCAGTTGACCGCGACGGTCGCCTTAGAGGAACGCGGGACTACTACGTAGGCCTGCTCGGCAAGGAGGCTGCTCTTCGCCAGCTCGTTAAGAAACGGCGTCGTCTTCAGGTCCTCGTTGTAAGGCGTTACGGACTGCGCGCGAGTCGACTCCAGATGTATAAGTACTACATTGCGCTTCTGGGTCTGGGGTGTCTCTGCGAGGCTGGCATGCGCGGCCGGATGCTCGACGACCGAGGCGGCATTCGGGACATCCTCCTCTGCGGTCGCCTCCACCCCCGTCAGAACCACGTTGACGATTGGAGCTCTCGCTAGTGCGGTGGTGCCGGTCAGCAGCGAGAGCGAGCCTAAACCTAAAGCCAGGAGAAAGAGCCCCGAAGATCCCAAAAAGGAGATGCCAGGCACCCCGGCTCGGGAGATCCGTGGCCATCCCCGCCACTGCTCGACGACGCGCGTCACGAGCAAGGGACCCAATGCCGCGTAAAAGAGGGCAGCAAGGAGTAATATCCAGGCCAGGATCGGGACCCCTCCCTGAAAGAGGATAGGTATGATCTCCTTAAACTTGGGAATCCACTC
>JAWWQA010000238.1:0-3878 GCA_033854695.1 Rubrobacteraceae bacterium | reverse complement strand
TGGACGAGGCACGGGAATGGGCGGTCGCCGAAGGGGCAACGATCCTGCTCGTCTTCCCGGCCGATCTACCGCTCCTGCGGGCGCCGGATGTCAGGGCAGTTCTGGAGGAGGCAGAGGGGAGCGAGGGACCGCTCGCTGTGGTCTCGCCGGACGAGACCGATTCTGGTACGAACGCCCTTTTGTTGCGTCCTCCAGATGCCCTGCCGTTTGTGTTCGGTCCGGGTAGCTTCGAGACACATCTCAATGCGGCCCGGGACCGCGGGATCTCGACCCGTGTGTGCGAGCGGGTACGTCTCGCGTTCGACCTCGACACCGCCGAAGATCTGGCACGGTTTGGCAATGCGCCGCTCCCGGGCGCTGACGCCGGCACGGAAGCTCGCGTACCCTCTTCGGAGGGGCTGCGGGTGTTGCCCGTGAACGGAATCCCCGAGGTGCGGCCGGGCGATGACTTGCCGGACCTTATCGCCATGGTCGCGGGGGACGACTTGCTCGAGGATGGCGATGTCGTGGTGGTGACGCATAAGATCGTGAGCAAGGCTGAAGGACGCTTGGTGGACCTGCGAACCATCGAGCCGTCCACCCTCGCCAAGAGCTTCGCCGCCCGCTACGACAAGGATCCCCGCCAGATAGAGGTCGTCCTCCGCGAGAGCAAACGAATCGTGAAGATGGACCGCGGCATCATCATCTCCGAGACTCATCACGGCTTCGTCTGCGCGAACGCCGGCGTCGACGCCTCGAACGTTCCCGGTGACGAGAGGGTATGCCTGCTACCCCTCGATCCAGACGCCTCCGCCCGTCGCCTGCGCGACGCCCTGGTCTCCAGAGCGGGAGCCGACCTCGCGGTAGTCGTCTCGGACTCTTTCGGGCGGCCGTGGCGAGAGGGTATAACAAACGTCGCCATAGGCGTGGCCGGCATGGAGCCCCTGGCTGACTATCGGGGAGAGAAGGATCATCACGGCAATCTCCTTACCGCAAGCGTCCTGGCGATAGCCGACGAGCTGGCCTCCGCCGCCGAGCTCGTCATGGGCAAGACCGCCGGAATACCTGTCGCCGTGGTGCGTGGCTACCCCTACAAGAGGGGTTCAGGAACCGGCAAGGACCTGCTTATGGAGCCCGAAAGGGACCTCTTTAGGTAGGGTTCGGGGCGAATTTCAAGAAAAATTCACTAAATCCGACAAAAAAAGTCGTATTTACCGTTGACGGCCACGGGGGTCGTTGCTTAGTATCTAAGGTATATGGAGATGAGAGTCGCACAGGGATACACGTTGGGACCTGGTCATAGGACCCACAACGTGGGCGTTCGATGTAGCGCTCTCTGCTGAACCTCACCCTTTTTTCTGAAGATTAGAAATCTTTGTCTCTTTCTTAGAAGGAGCACATAAATGCGTGAAGCTCTACGTGCAGAGCAGTATTTAGAGAAGATTCCAGCTCTTCCCGGCCCGTGGGAACTTGCGTGGGAGGCGGAACATTTAGAGGGTGCGTCGCCCCAGAAGATCTTGAAGTGGGCGGTCGAAACTTACGGCGGGGGGCTTGCGCTCTCGGCCTCCTTTGGTGGGCCCGAGGGGATGGCTCTCATAGATATGCTCTCCAAGATCACCGACGAGGTCACTATCCTTACCATAGACACCGGTTTCTTGTTCAAAGAAACCATCGAGTTCCGCGAGGAGGTCATGAGGCGCTACCAGCTGCCTCTGGAGGTGCTCAGGCCCCAGCTCTCGATCGAGGAGCAGGTCGAAAGATACGGCGAGAGGCTGCGTACCTGCACCCCGGACCTTTGCTGCCAGATCCGGAAGGTTGAACCTCTAGAGAGGGCGCTCCAGAGCTACGACGCCTGGATGACCGGCATTCGACGGGAGCAGACCCCCCAGCGGGCGAATACAAGGGTGCTCACCTGGGAGGGACGCTTCGGGGCGGCCAAGATCGCTCCGTTCGCCTTCGTGAAGGAGGAGTGGGTCCACCAGTACGTGAGGGAGCACAACGTCCCCGTGAACCCGCTGCTCAAGAAGGGCTACAAGAGCATCGGGTGTGAGCCCCAGACTCGCCCGGTGGCGCCGGACGAGGACCCCCGAGCCGGACGTTGGTCGGGCATAGAGAAGACTGAATGCGGCTTGCACTGGGTCGCAGGAAAGGCCGTAAGGAATGGAAACTCTTAGGAAGAATCAGAGGCTTAACAAGGTAGAGCAGATCAAATTAGAGCGGCACCCGCTAGAGGTGCGTGATGCGGTCATAAAGACGTACTCTAAGCGGGGTATTGAGGCGCTAAACGAGGTGCCGGGTGAGTACGAGCGCCTCAAATGGGTAGGCATCTACCCGCAAAATCAGGGTGGAAACGCGTTCATGCTTCGAATAAAGATACCCGGCGGCGTGCTCTCTTCCGAGCAGGCGCGGGCCATCGGGCAGATAGCGATCGACTTTGCGCACGGTCCGATCCCCAACCCGCACTTCGGGAATAATTTCCTCGACCTCACTACACGCCAGGACATCCAGATGCACTGGATAAAGATGGAGAACGTCCCGGAGATCTGGCGCAGGCTCGAAGAGGTCGGCATGACGACCGTTCAGGCCTGTGGCGACTCGGCCCGCAACGTCCTCTGCTGCCCTGTCTCCGGGCTAGGCCACGATGAGGTGATAGACGCTTATCCGGTGGCCCAGGCCATCTCTGACTACTTCACCGGCAACAGGGAATACGCCAACCTTCCCCGCAAGTTCAAGATGAGCGTAACCGGCTGTGTCGAGGACTGTGCACAGGCGGAGATCAACGACATCGGCATGCTCCCCGCACGCCTTGAAGACGGCACGTTGGGCTTCAACGTGCGTGTGGGTGGCGGTCTCTCGGACGGGCCGAGGATGGCGTCGGACATAGACATCTTCGTGAGGCCGGAGGAGGCGGTCGAGATCACCCGCGGCATCGCCCAGGTCTTTGGTGAGCTCGGCGACCGGGAGAACCGCTGGATCTGCCGCATGCGCTACCTGGTGCAGGAGCTTGGCCCCGAAGGCTTCCGGGAGGAGCTGGAGAAGCGGACCGCCTTCGAGCTTACGCCTGCGGGCGAAGACCTCACTAAGCACTACCGGGGCGACCACGTGGGCGTCCACGCCCAGAAGGAGGAGGGCCTCTACTACGTAGGTCTCAACGTGCCCGTCGGCCGGATGAGCGGCGAGCAGTTCGTCGAGGCGGCACGGCTGGCCGGGGAGTACGGTGGTGAGATCCGCCTGGCGACCGACCAGAACTTCATCATTACGGGTGTGGAGGAGGAGCGGCTTGACGACCTTTTGGCCGAGCCTCTGCTGCAGCGGTACTCGCCGAACCCGGGGGCCTTCGAGCGTGGCGTTGTGGCGTGCACGGGGTCCGAGTTCTGCCGGTTCGGGATCGTGGAGACAAAGATCCGTGCGGTCGAGTGGGCGCGGGAGATGGACGAGAGGGTCGGCGACGACATAGGCCAGGAAGCGATAAGGATGCACTTCTCGGGCTGCTCGGCCTCATGCGCTCAACCCCAGATCGGGGACATCGGCTTCAGGGGCGAGACCGCGAAGACCAGAGACGCTATCGTCGAGGGCGTGGACATTGGCCTCGGTGGGTCGCTGGGCCGGGATGCCGCGTTTATTGACTGGGTTGAGGGAGCCAAGCCCGCAGACGACGTGCCGGATGCCCTGGTCGCGGTCTTCGAGAAGTTCAAGGATGAGCGCCGCGAGGGCGAGCGGTTCCACGAGTGGGCTCGCCGTCGGCCGAACAAGGAGCTTCGGGCGGCGTTGCGAAGTGCCGGCAAAAACAGGGGGCGGGGTTAGTGGCTGGCTTCGATATTCGGGAGCTGATGAACGATATCGACGAGGCGCCCGGGAAGGTCTGGTTCTGGGATCTCGAGAAGGCGGTAATCGACGCC
>JAWWQA010000237.1:0-7668 GCA_033854695.1 Rubrobacteraceae bacterium | reverse complement strand
GAGCAGGACATAAACCTGTACATAAACTCCCCCGGTGGGAGCGGCTCTGCGATGCTCGCCATGTACGACACGATGCAGTTCGTCAACGCCGACGTGGCGACGACGGCCCTGGGGCTGGCGGCTTCGGCGGGAGCTTTCCTGCTCGCGGCGGGCGCGAAGGGCAAGAGGAGCGCGCTTCCGAACACGCGGATACTCTTGCACCAGCCGAGCATACAGGGCCTTGGCGGGCAGGCGTCGGATGTGGAGATCCACGCGCGCGAGATTCTAAACCAGAAGCGACGCGTCAGCGAGATACTCGCCGAACGTACGGGCCAGCCATTCGAGAAGGTCGAGCGCGACACTGACCGCGACTTCATTATGAGCCCCGAGGAAGCAGTCGAGTACGGCGTGATCGACCGGGTCGTCAACCGCCCTGAGGAGGGTATCGCGCCCGACAACGGATAGGGCAAGAGGTCTTTAGGCTGCGATTCACGCAAGGAGAGGCCGGGCAGAGTGGAGCCTCTGTACGACTACATACACCAGGGAGAGTGCTACCGTTACGGGGTGGGGTGGTGCCGGATACGGATCTACCCGGGCGAGAACGCCGGTGACGCCCCCGTGATCCTGTGCAGTGATCTGCCCGAGGATCGGGGCGACGAGATGGTCGAGCGTCTGGCCGCCGAGGTGATCCGGGACCGCTTCGCCTCCGGACTCCCGGACCTGCCTCGCCCCGTCCTGTGGATAGAACACCGCCCCTCGCGCAGAAGACGTGGTCCAGGCCGTTACACACTCCTGTCCTTCCCTACCTACCGCCCCCGGCTCGAAGGCGCAGGATTTGTCAGGCGCGTCACCCTTGGACCCCCGCGTCGTGAACCTCTCACCCCCTATGAGGTGGCCATCCTGACAGGCAAGGAATAGGGCCGTGCGCATCCTCTTAAGCGACGAGGCGCGTGACCGTGTGGCGGGGTTCTTTAACGACCGAATAGACGGTGCCAAAAGCTTCGGTTCTGCTCTGGTGATTCGGCGGCCATTTGGCGTTTGAGCAGATCGGTGAGGACTTCGCGGTAGACCACGTTCACCTCCATCCCGCATTCGAGTCGCTCCGGTGGTGGGCTCAACGCTACGTATTCGACCTCGTCGTCCTGGTATTCGAGAAGCTCGACCAGCTCGCGGGCCGAGACCTGCTTCGCGCGCCAGTCCTTACCGAAGTCTCCGGTGGAAGCGAGGAAAGTTTCGGTTTCCTCGACGGATTGGAAGAGAGGTATCGCTTCTCCATCGTCGAGTACGATCGCAAGAAGCTCCTCCGTTTCCTCCGGTCCACCGGTGATGACTACGTGGTTCGCGGACACATCCATAACAGCAAACTCTACTAGACATCACCGCTCTGTGTAGTAGAACCGGGGATACGATAGAGGAGGCACGTTGAGCGGCAAGAGGTCCACAGAGTACGCCATAAAGCAAGTCGGTGATCGCTACTACCCGGTTATCATCGATAAGGAAGCCGGCGGCCACTACGAGATAAAGAACCCCCTGACCGGCGGTATTTTGAGCTACAAGAACGCGGAGGCTGCGGAGACGTATATAGAAAGAGCTCGGGCAAAGGAGCGGAGATAGTCCAATTATCGGGTACTTGCTAAACTCTCATGGCGGGCTCGGCCTCGTCCAACAGGTCGATGCGGGTCTCCGAGTCGTCGAGGTCAGCGGCAAGGGTCGTGTAGGTTCACTCGCCTGCGGACCTTCGCAGAAAATCCTTGGCACGAACCTCCGAATTATTCTAAGGTTCGTGTAAGTATAACCAGATGAAGAATGGGGAGAGGATGGAGTGACGGGCTTTTCGACGTTGCTGATCCGCGAATCGGTAAGATTACCCTTGGGCACGGAATGAGGGTAATCAGCTGCAAGGACGCCGTCGTTGTCGGGCGCAAAACGCACCTGGAGGGGTGAGCGATGCGGGTCTCTGAAGTGATCGGACGTGTGCTGGCTGACCGTGGGATCGACGTGTTCTTCGGGCTCGTCGGTAGCGGTAACTTCACAATCACAAACGCTCTACATGCGGCAGGTGCTGCGTTCTACTCCGCCCGGCACGAGTGCGGCGCGGTCATGATGGCCGACGGCTACGCCCGCGCCTGCGGAAAGGTGGGCGTCTTGAGCGTTCATCAGGGTCCGGGCTTCACTAACACGCTCACCGGGTTGACGGAGGCCGCAAAGAGCCGCACGCCGCTGCTCATGCTCGCCGCGGATACGCCGGCCGAGGCGCTCTGGTCTAACTTCAAAATCGACCAGGGCGCTTTAGCAACAACTACCGGTGCGATAGCCGAGCGCGTACGTGGAGCAAAGACTGCCGCTGAGGACGCAGCACGAGCGCTCAGACGCGCGCAGGTCGAGCGCCGCCCCGTCGTTCTCAACATTCCTATCAACGTTGTAGAGGCGCCTGCGGACAACCTGACAGCTATTCCTGACTGGCCGGCGCTGGAGTCGCCGCGACCGTCGGACCACTCGGTCGCACAGGCTGTGGACCTGCTTTCTTCTTCGAGCCGGCCGGTGATCGTTGCGGGACGCGGCGCCGCCCTCGCCGGGGGGCGCGAGGCGCTCGAGGCGCTAGGAGATCGGGTAGGGGCGCTCCTGGCGACGAGCGCGGTGGGGCACGGGCTCTTCACCGGTCATCCGTACGCCATCGGTATCGCAGGCGGCTTCTCTTCGCCGCTCGCTGCTGAGTTGCTGGCGCAGGCGGACGTTGTGCTCGCGTTCGGCGCGTCGCTTAACCACTGGACCGTGCGCCACGGGAGGCTCTTTTCGCCTGCTGCACGCGTTGTGCAGGTCGACCTCGACGAAGAGGCGATCGGTGCGCTCCATCGCGTTGATGTCGGTGTCGTCGGCGACGCGGCTCAGGCTGCGCGGGCGATCGTCGAGGAGCTCGAGCGGAGCGGCGTACGCGGAGAGGGCTTCCACAGCAAGGAGCTTGCGCGTGAGATCTCCACGCGGCGTTGGTGTGACGAGCCGTACGAGGATCTCGGTACCGACGAGTACATCGACCCGCGCACCTTGAGCATCGCGCTCGACGATCTGCTGCCGGCGGAGCGCACGGTCGCTACCGACTCCGGGCACTTCCTCGGCTACCCGTCTATGTACCTCGCGGTGCCTGACCGGCAGGGCTTCATCTTCCCGCAGGCCTTTCAGTCGGTCGGACTCGGGCTCGCCAGCGGGATCGGCGCTGCGGTCGCGCGACCAGACCGGCTCGCCGTCGCGGCCATAGGCGACGGCGGTGCGCTTATGGCTCTGGGCGAGCTGGAGACAGCCGTTCGCTACCGTCTGCCGATGCTCGTCGTGATCTACAACGACGCAGCTTACGGCGCGGAGGTGCACCACTTCGGACCGATGGGACACCCGGTGGACCTCACACGCTTCCCCGAGACCGATTTCGCCGCGCTTGCACGCGCGATTGGGACCGAGGGCATCACGGTCCGTAACAACGAGGATCTCACACCGCTTGAGGGTTGGCTCGAGCGGCGCGACGGTCCGCTCGTGATCGACGCCAAGGTCAATCCCGAGGTACGAGCTGAATGGCTCGAGGAGGCGTTTCGTACACACTGAACGACCGGCTGCACATGAATACACAACGAGTAGGAGGAGCCAGGATGTCACCAGACCCCGTCACGTCTCTCGTCGAGGCGCTGGCCAGCGGCACCGTCGAGATCATAGACCTGACCCAGCCGCTCAACGAGCGCACGCCGGTCATACAGCTTCCCGAGCCGTTCGTGAACACGCCGGGCCTAAAGGTATATGAGATCAGCCGCTACGACGAGCGCGGTCCTGCGTGGGCCTGGAACTGGCTGGAGATCGGCGAGCACGTCGGTACACACTTCGACGCGCCGATCCATTGGATCAGCGGCCGCGGCGGCCTCGACGTGTCACAGGTGCCGCCCCGCCATCTCATCGCACCGGCGGTCATGATCGACAGATCTACCGAGTCCGCAAAAGACCCCGATTATCTGCTTACCGTCGAGGACATGCGTGCGTTCGAAGCCGAGCACGGCCCGCTGCCGGAAGGCGGCTGGCTGCTGCTGCGCACGGGCTGGGACGCGCGCGCCCACGATGCGGAGCTTTTCCTCAACGCTGGGTCAGGTCGTCCCCGGTCGCCCGGGTTCGACACCGAATGCGCCCGTTGGATCGCCCAAGAGACGCCGCTCGTTGGCGTCGGGGTGGAGACCGTCGGCATCGACGCGGGCGCCGCGGCCGCCTTCGACCCGCCGTTCCCAGTCCACTACTATCTTCTCGGTGCAGGGAAGTACGGCGTTACGCAGCTCGCAAACCTTGCCTCGCTGCCGCCTACTGGCGCGCTGCTCGTCGTAGCACCGCTGAAGCTTACCGGCGGGACTGGCAGTCCGGTGCGAGCGTTCGCGCTCGTGCCACGCGGCTGATCTAGGAGAGCAACTCTTCGAAGGCTGTCTCGTCTATCACCGGGACGCCTAAAGATCTGGCCCTCTCGAGCTTGAAGCCAGCTTCTTCGCCGGCGAGCACGTAGTCGGTGTTCTTGCTGACGGAGGAGGTAAACGTTCCCCCGGCCTCCTCCAGCCTTTCCACATAGTAATCACGTGGCCGGCTTAGAGTACCCGTGATGACGACCCTCCTACCCGCGAGCGGACCCTCGGTCGGTCCTCCTGAGGCCCGCTCGAAGTTCAGGCCCGCTGCCATCAAGCGTTGTACCAGATCCCGGTTGTCTTCCAGTCCGAAGTAGTCGACCACGGCCCGAGCCACGACGTTGCCGATACCTTCGATCTCGGCAAGTTGCTCCACGCTCACGTTGTAGAGAAGATCCTTCCCGCTGAACCTCTCAGCGAGAAGCCTCGCCGTGACGCTCCCGACATGCCGGATTCCCAGAGCGTACAGAACGCGCGGGAAGGGATGCTCCTTGCTCCTCTCTATAGCGCGGATGAGGTTCGCGGCGCTCTTCTCTCCGAAGCCTTCTAGTGGCTCGATCTGCTCCGGACGCAGCTCGTAGATGTGCGCCGGGTCCTTTATGAGGCCGAGGTCGAAGAGCTTGGTCGCGACCTTCTCGCCCAGGCCCTCTATGTCCATCGCCGTCTTCGAGGACCAATGGATGATGTGCTCCAGTGTCTGGGCGGGACAGCGAGCGTTCACGCAGCGGGTCACGGCTTCGCCCTCCGGACGGCTGACGGGCTCGCCGCAGACCGGGCAATTCTTGGGCATCTCGAAGGGGTACTCTTTGCCGGTGCGTTCCTCGGGGATGGCGCGGACGACCTGCGGGATCACATCTCCCGCCCGTTCGATCACGACCATATCACCGACCAGAATCCCCTTCTCCTTTATATAGTCCTCGTTGTGCAGTGTTGCCCGCGAGATGGTCACGCCGCCGATATTGACCGGCTCGAGCAAAGCCTGCGGCGTCAGAGCCCCGGTGCGGCCGACCTTCACGATGATCTCTTGAAGCCTGGTGCGGCCCGCGAGCGGCTCGAACTTGTACGCGATGGCCCAACGCGGCGCCTTGGCTACCGATCCCAAAGCTCGCTGCTGCTCCCGGGAGTCCACTTTCACAACGACCCCGTCGATCTGGTATCCGAGCGACTCGCGTTCCCGTTCCGCCCGTGCACACTCCTCGATAACGGACTCTATGGAGTCGTGCGTCTTATAAGGATTCGCCCGCAGTCCATAACTTCTGAGGGCGTCGAGCGTGGCGGAGTGGCTCTCATAACGCTCGCCTCCCTCACCGATGCCGTAGAGATAGATAGTCAAGGGCCTTCTGGCGGTGATCCTGGAGTCGAGTTGCCGGATCGAACCAGCGGCGGCGTTGCGCGGGTTGGCGAAAGGCGGTTTCCCCTCGGCCTCCTGTTGCCTGTTGAGCTCTTCGAAATCTTCGAGCGTCATGTACACCTCACCCCGCGGCTCCAGGATCTCTGGCGGATCATCCGAAAGCTTCTGAGGGATAGCCCGGACAGTCCTCAAGTTGGCCGTGACGACTTCGCCGACGATACCGTTACCACGCGTGGCGCCTCGCACGAAACAGCCTTCCTCGTAGCGTAAGGAGACTGCAAGGCCGTCTATCTTGAGCTCGGTAACGTAGCGGGGTTCCTCGTCTTCCCCCAGGAGACGGCGGACGCGAGCGTCCCATTCTTTCAACTCTTCGAGCTTGCGTGCGTTCGCCAGAGAGAGCATCGGCACGGCGTGGCGAACCTGCTCGAATTCTTCTAAAGGTTCGCCGCCCACCCTTTGCGTCGGGGAGTCGGAGGTGACGAGTTCGGGGTACTCACCTTCGAGAGTTTCGAGCTCCTTGTAGAGGGCGTCGTACTCGGCGTCGCTGATCTCTGGAGCGTCCTCGACGTAGTAGCGGCGGTTGTGGTATCGAATCAACTCTCTTAGTCCCTCGATCCTTCGCCGGGTGTTCGAATTCTCGGCCACGTGGCGATTATACGCGTATGCGGCGTCCTTCAAACGAATATCTTCGCCGAGAGAAAGTCGCCATCGCATACCGATTTTATGGGCGAGAAAAGAGCTTCAAAACTTCGAAGCGTTCGAGAGAACGGGGGGACGGTAGGCGGCGGGCGCCGCGGGGTTGCCGGAGGAGATTTTTGTCTCCCGAGTTCGACCTGCTGCGTACCGTGCTGAACTTGACCGTGAGGGAGGGTGGAAAGAGGAGGACATTCGCAGGACGCTCGAGGTTCTGCGAGGACCTACTCGATCTCGTCTGAGAACCTAGAGCACCCTAGAGCTCTGCGCATCGCCGTGAGCTTCGAGCTCGGCGAAGAGCTTCTCTATCTCTTCACCGACGATCTCCTCTCGCTCCAGGAGTACGTCGCGCACGCCCTCGACGATGGCGCCCTTCTCGCGCAGCAGCGCTTCGATCTCCGCTCGGGCTTCGGCGAGAATCTTGTTGGCCTCCCCGCGCACCTCCCCATCCCGCAGCAGCGAACCTATAGAGGAGCCGCCGGCGAGTTCGTTAGGGATCGTGCCGAAGGAGTAGAGCCCCTTGCCCATTCCGAAGAGCCCTACCATCGTCGCCGCTGCCCACGTCGCCTGACGCAGGTCGCCGCTCACCCCAGTAGTGGTCTCCCCGAACCAGATCTTCTCCGCGGCACCCGCGGCCAGAGCAGTCTTTATGCGGGCCATCACGTCCGAGCGGGTGCGCACGTAGCGCTCCTCCTTCTCCTGGTAGCTCACGAGTCCCAGGGCGTTCTCCCGCTTGATGATGGTGATCACCTGCATCTGCAGCTCTTCGCGCTCCAGGTACCACGAGGCGACCGCGTGCCCGGCCTCGTGCGTGGCGATCTTGACCTTCTCCTCTTCGTTGTACTCGACGGGCTGCTTCAGCCCGATCTCATCAGTCAGCTTGGCCGACCAGATGTCGGGCCAGCTCAAAGAGTCTCTGCCTTCCTGGAGAGCGAAGATCAGGGCCTCGTTGATGACGTTCTTGATCCTGGCCGGCGAGTACCCAACCGTAGCCTTCGAGAGCTTCTCGAGGTCCACGTTCTCATGACGGACCTTTTTCAGGTAGTAGTCTGCTATGTCCTTGCGGCCTTCCTTGTCCGGCAGCCCCACGTGCAGCCGCCGGTCGAATCGACCCGGCCTCAGGAGCGCCGGGTCCAGAGAGTCGGCCCGGTTCGTCGCTCCGATGACCAGGATGTTGTACGTGGGGACTTTTTTCTTGAGTCGCCGCCGGATGCCCAGAGGGATCAG
>JAWWQA010000236.1:0-3708 GCA_033854695.1 Rubrobacteraceae bacterium | reverse complement strand
TCGACGTCAAACGTGCCTATCTTCTCGGGCATCGGCCCCAGGTTACAGGTAAGGTGGGAGCGGCCTCCGAGGTCAACGACGGCGGTCGAGAGGGCTTCGATCAGCGGCGCCGAGGCGTCGGCGAAGCGGACGAGGTCCGTGCGATCTCCCAACGCCTCGTCGAAGGCACGTCCGAGGACGAGGCCGGTGTCCTCGACCGTGTGATGGTCGTCAACCCACGTGTCGCCCTTTGCTTCGACCTCGAGATCCAAGCCGGAATGATGGGCCAGGAGGTGCAGGATGTGATCGAAGAATCCGACACCGGTCTTGATCTCCGCTCGTCCTTCGCCGTCGAGTTCGAGGCGCACCTTTACGTACGTCTCGCCCGTTGTTCTCTCGACCGTACCAATCCGCGTCATAACTCTTCCTGTCTTGGGCTACAGCGCCATCGAGAAATGGTAGCTGGAGATCTTCATTCCTTCCCGGAAGTAGAACCTGTGTGCTCTGTGCCTCTGCACTCCGGAGTCGAGCTGGAGTGACTCACAGCCCTCCTCGCGGGCCACGTCGGCAAGCCAGTCGAGCATTCGCTTGCCGTGGCCCTCCGACCGCGTGTCCTCTACGGACACCAGGTCGTCCACGTAGAGGAACTTCCCATAGGCCAGAAACTCGACGATCCTATATCCCGCCACACACCGCACCTTCCCATCTTCGGCAGCCGCGGCGGCAAGCCGGTAGCCCGAGCGCCGCATGCGTCTGATCGTCTCTAGATACTCATCCTCGGCCAGGTGCGAGCGAAGTTGCCGCATTATGGGGAAGGTCGCCGAGACCTCCGCATCAGTCAATACTTCTTTGATCATCCCCCCCCTTCCCCAGCCGGACGCCGACGCTCCTCGCGTGGTTCTCGAAGCCTTCGAGGCGAGCGAGGCGTTCGACGTGGGGGCCTAGAGCTGCGAGAGCTTCGGGGGTGTAGTGGATGTAGTTGGTACGAGCAGTGAAGTCGTGGGTGCCCAGAGGAGAGGCCCAGGCCGCCGTGCCCCCGGTCGGGAGGGCGTGCGAGGGACCGGCAATGTAATCGCCGAGAGCAACTGGGCTGAAGTCCCCGAGGGCCACCATACCGGCGGCGTCGAGGTTTTGGAGGATCGCCTCGGGGTCCTCGGAGATCACGTGCGCGTGCTCGGGAGCATACTGGTTAGCGATCTCCACTGCCTGAGCCATGTTAGCTACCTGCACGAGCGTGATGAGCTCCGCGGGTTCACCTGAAAGCAGGGGCTCGACGCTCTCGACGAGCTCGGCTGACGGCGTCAGGAGTACGGCCGAGGCGCCGGAGAGATGCTCTGCCTGAGCCATGAGGTCGTAAGCGACGCGCTCGGGGAAGGCACCCACGTCTGCGATCACCACGACCTCGCTGGGCCCCTGCGGGGCGTCCACGCCGACGATGCCGAAGACCTCGAGCTTGGCGGCGACCACGTAGTCGTTGCCGGGACCCACGATCTTGTTTACAGGCGCGATGCTCTGGGTGCCGTAGGCCATCGCTCCCACCGCCTGGGCGCCCCCGACGGCGTACACCTCCTCCAGCCCCAGGAAACCCGCCACGGCGAGCACCTGGGGGCTAACCCTCCCGTCCGGACCGGGCGGTGCGCAGACTGCGATCTCCCTCACCCCAGCAACCTGCGCCGGGACCGCCGCCATCACGAGGGTGCTCGGGTAGGCCGCGTGTCCTCCAGGAACGTAGATGCCGACCCTCCCTATGGGCCGTACCCTCTGACCCACCGTCGCTCCACCACATGTCGTCTCCCAGGGGCGGTCCATCTCCCGCTCGTGGAAGAAATGCACGTTCTCTATCGCGATGCGAAAGCTCTCCCCGGCCTCCGAAGGGAGCGCGGTTCTGGCCTCGGCTATCTCCTCGATAGGCACCCGGACCTGCTCGGGCCGCACCCCATCGAAGCGCTCGGTGTACTCCAGGAGCGCTTCGTCCCCCCTGTCGCGTACGTCGGCAACGATGCGCCGGGCGGCGTCGCGGACCTTTTCGGAGAGGAAGCCGCCCGGACGCCGGAGTTGGGCGACGAACTCTCTGGTATTCGCTTCGCGGGCGTCTAGTCTCTTAGCCAAGAGGGACCTCGTTCTGCTCCATGGCGTCCGCGAGGGCGGCGACCTCCCTGTTCCGGAGGCGGTAGGCGCCGCGGTTGGCGATCAGGCGAGCCGTAGAGGTGGAGATCTCATCGAGGACCGTCAGGTTGTTCTCGCGGAGCGTGGTCCCGGTAGCAGTCAGGTCCACGATGCACTCGGCGAGCCCTACGAGCGGAGCGAGCTCTATGGAGCCGTGGAGCGCGATGATCTCTGCCTGACGGCCTATCTGCTCGAAGTACCGGCGCGCCGTACGCGGGTACTTGGTCGCGACGCGCACTACCTCAGCGTGTCCGATAGACTCACGGACCTCGTTGGCCATGTCGGCCGGAGCCGCGAGGATCATACGGCACCACCCTATTCCAAGGTCCCTGAGCTCTATGACGTTCGGCTCCTGCTCCTCCAGCACGTCCTTGCCGACGATGCCAACGTCCGCCGCACCGTACTCAACGTAAACAGGCACGTCGGACGGGCGGCTGACGATGAACTCGGTGCCCCCCGCCTCGTAGAAGAGCTTGCGACCGTTCTCCCGTAGAACCTCCACGGGGAGCCCGGCTCTGCCCAGAGCCAGCAGGGCGTCTTCGAAGATAGCCCCCTTCGGGACTGCGACCCGGAGCTTGCTGTGCGAGCTCATGGATGCACTCCTTTAGGCGTACCTCCGAGCACCCTTTCGGCAACGTCTTCGATCCGCACCTCTTCGAAGCGGGCGCCCGGCTTAGCAGAGGCGAGCTTCGCGCCCTCGGAGGTCAGGTAGCAGATCCATCTGGCCTCCACCGAGGAGGCGTACTTCGCGGCGGCATCGGACTCCAGATTTTCGGAGAGGTGCAGGGTCGGTACGCCCGATCCGCGCAGCGCAACGGCGGCTTTTGTGCCTTCGACCCCACCGCCGACGAGGATGAGGAGCGTAGAATCGTCTTCTTCGGGCAGTACGGAGAGGAGCCTCTCAAGGTAAATAGCGAAGCCCGTCGCGGGGAGATCCCGGCCGAAGCGCTTCAGGAGGTTGTCGTAGCGGCCACCGTTGGCGATTGTAAAGCCCAGCCCGGCAACGTGCGCTTCGAAGACAGCCCCCGTGTAGTATTTGTGACGTCCGATCAGGCCGAGGTCCAGGATCACCGCCCCAAGACACCCGTAGGCGTCGAGGTGGCGTAGTATCTCCCGCAGGTTTTCGAGAGCCGCCAGGGCCTCTGGAGCATCTCTAGCTAGCTGCGCGGCCTCCTCTAGAACCGCCCCGTCCGCGGCAGGCCCAACGAGGCGGGGTATCCCTCGCACCCCGGTGGCGATCCCATCTGGCAGGGCAGCGGCGATGGCATCGACCCGGACGAGGTCCTTGGCAGCAAGCGCCTCGAGGAGGGCCGGGGCCGTCTCGGGGGCTACGTGCCAGAGATAGGCTTCGTAGAATGCTGACTGTCCGAGCACTACCGCGAAGTCACCTGGCGCCTCGAGGCCCAGGATATTCAGGACGTCCACGAGCAGGGCTATCGTCGCGGCGTCCTCCTGCGGGCTCGGGGAACCCACGACCTCGACGCCCGCCTGGTAGAGCTCGGCGCTCCGGCCACGGCCCACGCTGGCCCGGCGGTAGACCGGTAAGACGTAGGAGAGCTTGTA
>JAWWQA010000235.1:0-2958 GCA_033854695.1 Rubrobacteraceae bacterium | reverse complement strand
GTGGGTGGCCGGGTGTACCAGTGGGCCAGCCGAGTGCGCTTGCGTCTGGCCAGAGCAGCCATCCCGGGCAGGCGCTGTGGGAACTCCTGGCGGCTCGTTCAGGGCGAGCGTGAATAATCCAGGCTAGCACAACGACACTCGATCAATTGATCAGCAGGGGGTTGCAATGAGCACAACAGAAACTAGCCAGAAGAAGACGCCCGCCTCCACGAGAGATAGCGGCAGTCAGCTCACGGCCGAGAACCGCTCGGTCGTAGTCGGAGACTCGCTGGTGTACCGCGGCTTCGGAAACGCGCAGACCGACGCGCCGCCACTGCTGTGTCTGCAGTACTTTTGCGGCAACCTCGACAACTGGGACCCCGCGCTGGTGGACCGTCTCGCCCAGGATCGCGAGGTCATCCTGCTCGCCAACCGCGGCGTGGGCGCCTCAACCGGAGTCGTTCCCGACAACGTGACCGACATGACCCGAGACGTGCTGCGCTTCATCGACGCGCCCGAACTCAAGCAAGTTGACGTGCTCGGCTTCTCGCTCGGGGGCTACATCGCGCAAGAGCTTGCGCTGCTGCTTCCGCGTCAGGTGCGCAGAATCGTGCTCGCCGGCACCGCGCCGCAGGGCACCCCCAACATTCACCGTTGGACTGATGATGTGTACGCGCTGGCCACGCCCGAGGAGGTAAGCGCCGACCGTTTCATCAGCCTGTTCTTCTCCGGCTCGGGCTCAGGTACCCGGCCGAGGCCGCAAGAATCTACTGCGAGGCGCTCGACGCTGCCCGCGGGGCACAGGACAAGAGGTTGAAATTAATGGCTTTCAAGGGTCTCGAGAAGGCCGCCCTTGCCCAGAAGAACCACTAAAAAGGCACTCTCGCGCTTTGAGGAGGTGGTCGCACTTGTAATGAGCAGGTCAGCGGTTCGAGTCCGACCGTAGCTTTTAGAGCATGAGGATTCGAGGGAATCCCAGAGGTACTCCTTCGTTAGAAGGACGGTCGGCCACTGAGGATCATCACAGCCCATCCAGCGAGCGAAATCTTTACGTTACCTCAAACGCTCAGACCCATGCTCCTCGAATCCTCAACCCCTGTATGGTTACCCCGAGTGCTTAGCTACGTAGCACTAGCTTGCTCCTACTGTCCCACGGTATAGTGTACTCAAGGATACTGGGACAAACGAATTAGGAGATCATAGTAATGAGCATCTTCCCGACAAGAATCCTTCTGGCCACCGACGGCTCAGAGAGCGCTACCCATGCAACGCAGGCGGCGGTGGAGCTCTCTAAGAAAACCGACTCGGAGCTGCATGTGCTCTATGTGGGTGAGGACGGCTATTCGGGAGCCTTGGTTTACCCTGAAGCTACAGACCCGGAGGGGGTAGGGCAGGAGGACCCCACCCTCATAGAGGAGCTGGGGCGCCAGTTCGAGCAGGTGGCTCGTCAGGTGCTCGACGCGGAGGTTGAGAAGGTGCGAGCGGTAGGGGGGACGGTTGCGGAAGCATATTTAAGGATGGGGTCCCCAGCCGCGGAGGTCGTCGACCTAGCAGAGGAGTTGGGGGTGGGGCTGGTAGTGGTGGGGAGCCGGGGGTTAGGCGGGATCAGGAGGGCCTTGATAGGGAGCGTCTCCGACTCAGTGGTTCGGCATGCCCACTGCCCAGTTCTGGTGGTACGTAAGGAAGAGCCTGCCCAAAGTCACTGGCAAGAGAACGTCTAGAGTTAGGGGAAGACTTTGGATTCACGGGATTACGTGCGCGAGAAGCTGGCCATCGCTGTCTCACTGTTGGTGAGTGCGAGAACCGTCCAAGATAGACTGTTCTCTGCCTATACTGAGAACTTGTACTTACTGCAGCCCGACGATTTTCCAGAGCCCTTACGGAACGATTTTAGAGATTTGCAGGAAGCCCTCACTCAGGTCGAGTGGACAGGTGCGGAGGGAGTCATACCATTACTGGCTATGATGAGCAAAGCCTCTAGGGGCATCGCACTCGTCAGCGTACCCTTTCTAGCAACCCATCGCCTGCCCCGTTGCCTCTTCGGAAGTTCTTGAGGGGGCTACAGCACCTCAATCTTGTCGCCCACCCGGACCGTGCCGTTTTCGATTACCCTCGCGCAGATGCCACCACGACCCTTTAGGGCCTGCGTCATACCCGGTTCGGTAAGGCACTCGATGTACTGGCAGATCGAGCGCGGCCCCCGATGCTCGAACGCAACATCCCCGACACGAAACCGCTCGCCACGTCGCAAGGTCTTCAGGCTTGTCCCCCTGGTGGCGATGTTGCGTCGGTGCTCGCTGGTCTTCACACCCACTCCGGTCTCTCGTTCGATATCGTCGAGGTCCTCGGCTGCGATGAAGGTTACTTCGCAGACCCTGCCGAAGCGGCTCCAGTGCCTAGTCCCGGCACAGTAGCGGTCACCCTCCAAGCCGCAGCCTTCGAGAGCTGCGACCACATCGACGTGCTCCATCGGCGCACCGCTGTCTGGGACAAATACCTTCCACAAAGTCCGCCATGACCAGCCTTCCCGTGAGTCTTGTTCGTCCTTCTCAAGACGTCCTTCAAAAACACAGGTTAGCCTACCGCACCACCTATAGAGAACCTCCCCAATTCATCGTCATTACCGTCACCATCGTCACACGTCCCGTATCTATGGGGTTCTTGGGTGACGGTCCCTATGGGGAACGCTCATGACCGTCACTTCATCGTCACGCTCACTGTTACCGAGAAAACGGCTTAGATAGGAGGATTGCTCACCGAGGTGACGGTAATGACGGGCTTTTGCAGCTGTATTCTAATGCTGGTGTTGATCCACCTCGGAGCAGATTACACTGTACTTTGCGGGTAAGGACTAAGAGCCAACAAGAACGCTGCCGACCTCGTCCTTGATTCAGCCTTCGAGCCCCGGTCAAAGTCGAGAGCTAGGACAAAGTCTGGGTAATGAAGGCCCCATGTGAGGCGACGCTGCGAGGAGTAGCA
>JAWWQA010000234.1:0-6554 GCA_033854695.1 Rubrobacteraceae bacterium | reverse complement strand
CGGTTCGGGAACACGTCGGCGGCGAGCATCCCGATCTCCTACCCCGACATCTACGACAGTTGGGAGCCGGGGCGGTATATCGTTACGGTTGGGTTCGGCTTCGGGCTGACCTGGGCGGCGAATCTGTACAGGATCTAGGGAGGGTTTTTGGCGCTACGTTTGGCCGTAGTATTCCCCGGGCAGGGCACGGTGGGCGGCGGGATCTCGGGCGAGGTTCGGGAGAGCGTCCGACGCGTACTCGGCGATGGCGAGTTGCCCTACCAGCTCTCCGTCTTCGCAAGCTCGATCGATACGCTCCACAAACTCAGGGAGAGGGGCGTAGAGCCGGACGTGGTCGCCGGACACTCTTTGGGAGAGTACGGTGCAGCGTATGCCGCAGGTTCTTTAGGGTTAGATGATGGAGTCCGGCTCGTGACGGAGAGGGATCGGCTGATGACCGAGGCGTCCAGGCAGAACCCGGGGGGGATGACTGCCATCATCGGCGTCGAAGCGCGGGAGGTCGCGGATGCCGTAGACGCGACGGAGGGCCCCGTCGTCGCGGCCAACTTCAATACACCAAGGCAGACTGTGATCTCCGGCGAAAGCTCTGCCTTAGAAGAGGCCGCCGGGCGTGTGGGCGGAAAGAAGCGCAAGCTTGAGGTCGTGGGTGCCTTCCACTCGCCCCTGATACACGAAGCGTCAGTATCTATGGACGCACTCCTGGCGGAAGTCCCACTAGAGGACCCCAAGATACCCATGATAAGTGGGATAGATGGCGGCGTACTGGCCAAAGCTGACGATGTGCGCCTCGCGCTCAGGGATCAGATGCTTTCCCCGGTGCGGTGGGTCGCGGTCGTAGAGCAGTTCGCATCCTTAGGGGTCGAGGAGGTTATCGAGGCAGGAGGGGGTACGCTTGTGAGGATGCTGCGGGATTTTAAAGAGGTAGAGATGAGCGGCCGGGTGGCGAAGGAGATTCTAGGATGAAAGCGCCGCTCGGACCGGCCACGATTCGGGAGCTCATACCGCATCGTTACCCGTTCCTGCTCGTCGACCGGATCGAGGAGATAGAGCCGGGCGTCCGGGCCGTCGGGATAAAGAACGTGACGCAGAACGAGCCGTTCTTCGAGGGACATTTCCCGGATTATCCGGTAATGCCTGGTGTGCTTATCGTCGAAGCGATGGCGCAAGTCGGGGCCGTAGGGGTAATGGCGCTTGAGGAGTTCCGAGGCAAGCTGGCGCTCTTTGCAGGAATTGACCGGGTGAGGTTCCGGCGACAAGTCATCCCTGGAGATGTGCTGAAGATGGAGGTCGAGATCTCACGCCTCAAAGGCAGGGTCGGCCGCGGCAGGGGCGTGGCGACAGTGAACGGAGAACGGGCCTGCGAGGCCGAGCTGATGTTCGCGTTCGTGGACAGAGTGGAGGGGGAGTAATGGAGGGGCGGGTCGCACTCGTGACCGGCGGCGGGCGCGGGATAGGACGGGCGATCGCCATAAGGCTCGCCCAAGAGGGTGCTAGAGTGGCGATTTCCTATCGTGCAAACGACGCCGCGGCTCAGGAGACAGCGGAGCTGGCGCGGAAGGCTGGCGCCGAGTGCGAGACCTTCAAGGGTGACGTGGCTGTGACCGATGACGTCGAAAAGCTGATGAAGGGCGTGGGCGAGGCCTTCGGGCCGGTGGAGATCCTCATCAACAACGCCGGGATGAGGCGAGACAACCTTCTGTTGCGCATGAAGGACCCGGAATTCGACGAGGTTCTCGCTACGAACCTCAAGGGGACGTATCTATGTACGCGGGCGGTCTTGCGAGGGATGGTGCGGGCACGTTGGGGCAGGATCGTGAACGTAAGCTCGGTCGTAGGGCTTCTCGGAAACGCGGGGCAGGCCAACGACGCGGCGTCCAAGGCGGGTATCATCGGCTTCACCAAGAGCGTGGCGCGGGAGGTCGCGAACCGGGGCATTACGGTCAATGTGGTGGCGCCCGGGTACGTGGAGACGGAGCTCACCGGGGGGTTGCCGGAGAGCGTAAAGGAGCAAATCCTCGGACAGGTCCCGGTGGGTAGGTTCGGGGCGCCCGAGGAGATCGCGGAGGTGGTGGCTTTCCTCGCGGCAGACGCTACATCCTACATAACCGGACAGACGATAGCAGTGGACGGTGGGATGGTTATGCAATAGGTTGATTTGCGCTACACTACGCGCTATCTCGCGCTCCCACCCGCGAGAGCTGTTTTGGGAGGTTATATACCCGTCATAAGGAGGCGTTATGGAACGGGACGAGATACTGGAGAAGATCAGGGAGATAACCGCCGATAGGCTCGGGGTGGACGAGGGCGACGTAACTCCGGACGCTTCTTTCAGGGAGGACCTCGAGGCCGACTCCCTCGACCTCGTAGAGCTGATCATGGAGCTCGAGGAGCAGTTCGAGATGGAGATCCCCGACGAGGAGGCGGAGAAGATTACCACGGTCGAGGAGGCCGTGGACTACGTGGCGGAGCACCAGGCGGCGTGAGCGAAGGATCGCCTACCGGTCTGGGTCACGCCTTCGTCACCGGTACCGGGGTGGTCACACCCCTTGGCGCCGGCACGGAGAACTTCTGGGACGCGGCGCTGCATGGCAAGAGCGGCATCGGTGAGATAACGTTCTTCGACCCCTCGCCCTTCCCTTCGCACATCGCCGGCGAGTGCTCGGACTTCGATCCGGTGGCCTTCATGTCGAAGAAGGAGGCCCGCCGGATGGACCGCTACGCCCAGCTCGGCATCGCCGCGGGCATCCAGGCCGCCGAGAGCGCCGGGATTATGGAAACGGTCCAGAAAACGCCGGAGCGGGTTGCCATCGTGATGGGGAGCGGCATCGGAGGGCTCTCGACGTGGGAACGGGAGTACAGGGTTCTGCACGAAAAGGGCCCAAACCGGGTCAGCCCGTTCCTCATCACCATGATGGTGCCAAACATGGCCGCGGGACAGCTCGCCATCATGCTCGGCGCGACCGGCCCGAGCCAGTGTCCGGTCCTCGCTTGCGCAACGGGAGCCGAGGCCATCGCCGAGGGGCTCGAGCTCATCCGCCGGGGTGATGCAGACGTGGTGATCGCGGGGTCTTCGGAGGCCCCAATCACTCCTCTCAGCATGGCCGGTTTCTGCGCGATCCGGGCGATCAGCACGCGCAACGAGGAGCCGCACCGGGCGAGCCGTCCTTTCGACGCGGACCGGGATGGGTTCGTGATGAGCGAGGGCGCCGGGGCGATGGTACTGGAGAGTCCGGAACACGCCGAACGGCGGGGCGCGGAGCCGATAGCGAAGGTCGCCGGGTACGCTCGCACTACGGACGCTTATCACGTGACTGCCCCGGACGTAGAAGGGCGCGGGGTCGAGCGGGCGATGCGGCTGGCGCTCGAGGACGCAGGCCTAACTGCCGGAGAGATCGGACACGTCAACGCTCACGCGACCTCGACGCCCACCGGAGACGGGCCGGAGACGAAGGCGATCTCACGCTTCTTGCCGCATGCGGCGGTCTCAGGAACCAAGTCCATGACGGGCCATTCCTTCGGAGCGGTCGGAGCGACGGAGGGTATCATGTGCGCCCTCGCTCTGAAGCACAAGGTTCTACCACCCACTATCAACCTGGAAAATGTCGCCTTGGATTGTGAGCCTCTAGACTACGTCACGGAGGCCAGGGAGGTTCCGGACCTCAAGTCAGCCGTCTCGAATTCAATGGGCTTCGGTGGTCACAATGTGGTTGTGGCCTTCGCGGATATAGAATAATATGGAACTAATATGTCGATAAGAGAATTGATAAATGTACTGCCGGAGCCCTTGAGACAGCGTTCGCTCACCCACCCGAGCGTCGCCGATCCTTACGACTCGAACGGTCGCCTGGAGTTTCTCGGCGACTCGGTACTCAACAGTCGTGTAGCCGAGCTGGTCTTTCACGGGTATCCGGAGCTCTTGGAGGGAGATCTCACGCGCATCCGGGCGCACCTGGTCAGGAAGTCTTTCCTGGCGAGCGTGGGGCGGAGCGAAGGTATAGAAGAGGACATCGAGAGTTCGGTAATAAACGACTCCGTCATCGCGGACACCGTCGAGGCGATCATAGGCGCCGCGTATCTCATAGACAAGGAGCTCGCCTTCCGGACGATAGATGAGATCTTCAACCCCGCCGAGGTAGATACCGACGAGCTTCGGGACTGGAAGACTTTGTTACAGGAGACGCTGCAGGCCGAAGGCTTGCGTCCGATCTACCGGGTCCGCGCTAAACATGGCCCTCCCCACCGTCCACACTTCACGTCGGCCGTCTCGGTAGATGGTAAGGAGGTCGCCTCCGGCGAGGGCAACTCCATCAAAGAGAGCGAACAGGCCGCCGCCCGTGCGGCCCTGGAGATCCTGGGCGTACGCCCCGTACCTCGCTCCACCGTCGAGGTGCACGTCGGCGCATAGCAGCCACGTCTCTGCGCTGAAAGCCTGTTTGCTGCACTTTTCTCTCTGTCGTCGCGCTTAAAACCGCGTAAAATAAGCAGCTGTGCTCTCTGCTATCTACATAAAGGGCTTCAAGACCTTCGCTCGTCCGGTTCGGATGCCGCTGAGTGTGGGAGTGACGGCGATCGTGGGGCCGAACGGTTCGGGGAAGAGCAACATCACGGATGCGATCCTGTTCGCGCTCGGGGAAGGTAGTCCGAGCATCTTGCGAGCGGGTTTGATGAATGATTTGATCTTCTCGGGTTCGGATTCATTGCCGCCGGTGGGGGCGGCGGAGGTCACTCTGGTACTGGACAACGCGTCCGGGACCATCTCTCTGCCGTACGAGGAGGTATCGCTGACGCGAAGGATCTCGCGGAGTGGCGAGACGGAGTACAGGATCAACGGCGTCCGCGCCCGTCTTACCGACGTGCGGGCGGTCGCGGGAGAAGCTGGTCTCGGCCGCCACAGCATCCTGCGCCAGGGGGCCGTGGATGCCATTGTCTCCGGGGGAGCGGCAGCGTGCCGGTCGGCGCTAGAGGAGGCCGCGGGCCTAGGGGTCTTCCGCAGACGCCGCCTCGCGGCGGTCCGTAAGCTCGAGCGGGCCGCCGACCGCCTTGAGAGTAGCCGTCGCCTCGAGGCCGAGCTCTCGACCCAGCTGCAGAGGATAGAGGCCGAGGCCGTGGCCGCCCGTGAGTATCGCGAGCTCGAAGCTCGCTACCGTGAGCTCTCCCTCGCCCATCTCTACCGGATCGCAACGCAGGACCTCGACGGTCTCCAGGACCGCCTGGCTAACTTGGAAAAGACGCCAGCCACTCTGCAAACGAGGCAAGAATCGCTCCGCGAGGAGAGACGACGGGTCGAGATGGAGGAAAGGGAGCTCGAGGGCCGGGTGCGGGCGCTGGAGGAGGCAATCCGGGGCCTGGAGAACGGTTCGGAGACCTTGCGAACCGAGACTCTGCGCGCCGAGCGGGCGTTGATGCGTCTGGAGGGTGCCCAAAACACGGGATTGGATCGCTCGCGCCTGATCTCTCGCCTCCGGGCCGAGCTCGACGAAACCAACTCGAAAGTTCGGCGACTCGAGGAGATGATCCGCGGACTCGAAGAGGAGCACTCGCAGAGGAAGGAAGCGTTCGGGCGCCTGGAGGAACTCGCGGCAAGGGGACGAGCGGAGCACGTGGCAGCGGCCGAACGGCGGTCACGGCTCGCTGGAGAGATCGGAGCATTGCGAGAGCGGCGCGAGAGGGTCGCGAGCCGGCTCGGGGATGCGGAAGATCTGGGTGACGATGAGCTTGAGCTTCTCGGTGAGAGAGAGAAAGAGCTGGGCTCGTACTCATCGGAGGAATTGCGCGCGCGCAGCGCGGCGTTGCTCGGCCGGTTCGAGGAGTTGCGTGGGGTGGCTGCGAGAAGAGCGGCGGAGGCTAACAGGCGGGTGGGTGTGCTCGCCGCGCTCGTCGGAAGGACGGAGACAGAGATCCAAACTCTAAGGGGTTCGGAGCGGACTTGCAGGACCGGAAAGCGGCTCTATGAGATACTGCGCCCTCACCCGGGTTACGAGGCCGCCGTCGAAGCTGCCCTGGGGGACCTGGCTAGGGGCGTGCTGGTCGAAAGTCTGGGCGAGGGGATGAGGTTTCTCTCCAGTGACGATTCCGCGGAGCGCTTGGTCGTGCGCCTGGATGCTGAAGGGATACAGAAGAACGGCGCCCCCCCCGGAAAACCTCTCCTGGACTGCATCGAGATCCTGGACGCCTCGTATGCGGAGGCCCTGGAGCGCCTTCTCGGAGGCGCTTACGTCCTCGATGGCGCTGATCGTACGGCCCCGAGGATGGGCTACGACGTCGCCGTGACACGCGAGGGCCTGCGCTTCACCCGAACGAGCGCCAGCCGCCGCATCCTTGACGGGGACTTCATTCGCCAGGCTCGTCTCGCAGAAGAGGAGGAACGCCTCGGCGTGCTGAAGAACCGGCTTGGAGAGGAACTCTACGACTTGCGGGAGACAGCCTTATTCGCATCCCGGCGGCTGGAAGGAGCAACCTCTGGGGTCGAAGTGCTCACCTCTTTGTCGTCCCGGGTAGCCCGAGCCACTCGGCTACTTGTCTCTGAGTCAGGACGCCGGGCGAGGAAGGCCAGG
>JAWWQA010000233.1:0-6759 GCA_033854695.1 Rubrobacteraceae bacterium | reverse complement strand
GCTTAACGAAGCCGAGCGGGTGCACGGAGTTTTACCTCTGGAGAAGTCCAGCGTATTCTTCGACCTCGGCGGAAGGCTCCAAATAGCCGTAAAACTCGAGTTTCTCCAGGACTTTGCGGGCGCTCTCGTGTGGCTCCTCTTCTTCTGTCTTGAGGGTTAGGTCTGGGGCTGAAGGAGGCTCGTAAGGGTCAGATACCCCGGTGAACTGTTGTATCTCTCCGTCGAAGGCCTTCTTGTAGAGACCCTTGACGTCCCGCTCGGCGCACACCTCGAGTGGGGCATCCACGAAGACCTCCACGAAGTCTATGATCCTGCGCCGCACCTGGTCGCGAGCCTCTTTGTACGGGGAGATAGCAGAGACTATTACCGCTACCCCGTTGCGGGTGAGCAGGTTAGCAACGAAACCTATGCGCAGAACGTTTATGTTGCGATCCTCACGGCTGAAGCTGAGCCCTTTAGAGAGGTTCGTGCGTACTATGTCGCCGTCGAGGACCTCTACCGGGCGGCCTCTCTCCCGCAGCTCATGCTCTACTATCTCGCTGATAGTAGTCTTTCCTGACCCTGAGAGCCCCGTGAACCATAATGTGAACCCGCGCTCTTTCTCCATCTCGGCTCCTTTCTTTGAGCTTTCCAAGCCGTGTTTACTTATGCTGATCAGCTGCGCGTTAGCTCTCCTGCATGCCCTCCATCAGGACTTCTATAACCTCGGGGCGGCTGAACTCTGATGGTGGATATTCACCCTTGCTCAGCATTTCCCGCACCTTTGTCCCGGAGAGGAAGACGTGGAAGGAGGGATCGTGCGGGCAGGTCTTTGACGATGCCATGTTCTGACATTTGGTGCAGAAGAAGGCATGCTCGAACAGGAGTGGCGTAATGCCGAGCTCCCCTGGTTCGAACTCCTCGAAGATGTGCTGGGCGTCGTAGGTGCCGTAGTAGCTACCTACCCCGGCGTGATCCCGCCCAACTATGAAGTGGGTACAGCCGTAGTTCTTGCGGCAAATGGCGTGGAAGATCGCTTCCCTTGGCCCCGCATAGCGCATCGCCGCTGGAAAGACCGCGAGCATGGTGCGGTCTTGGGGATAGTATTGCTCCAGAATCACCTCATAGGAGCGCATCCGTACGTCAGCCGGGATGTCGTCCGATTTAGTCTCTCCGACGAGCGGGTTGAGCAAGAGACCATCCACCGTCTCTAAAGCGCTCTTCTGTATGTATTCGTGCGCTCTGTGGACCGGATTGCGCGTCTGGAAGCCTACAACACGGTCCCAGCCTTTCTCAGCGAAGGCTGCTCGCAGCTCCCGCGGCTCGTAGTGGTATCTAGGGAAAGGGCCGCGGTCGGTGCTCTGTATAAACTCCACCTCGCCGCCGAGCAACACCTCTCCCTGCCTGTAAAGGGCGGCTACGCCGGGATGATCGGGGTCCGTGGTTCTATAGACCATCTGGGCCTCGCGCTCCTTATCGTAGCGGTAGCGTTCTCTGAGCAACATGGTGGCCACAGGCTCAGCATCACCGTCCACCAGAGCTACTTCGGACCCTTCTGCCAGCGTTTGGGCAGTGTCCTCGTCGGTGGCGAGGGTTACGGGCAGGGTCCAGGGTAGGCCGTCGGGAAGGCGCATGTCTTCGACGACGCTCTCGTAATCCTCCTGGAGCATGAAACCCTCTAGAGGACTGAAGACGCCGGTGGAGATCATCTGTAGATCCGAGATGGTTCGTGGGCCTAAAGCGACCGTCGGCAGCTCCGCGGCCTCTCTCAGGCGTTCGTCGCGCTCCTCGGCTGGGACCACGCGGTCTACGAGTTGGCCTCCGTGGGGTGCTATAGAAACATCTTTCTTCAACATCGTTTCTCTCTCCTGACTTTGCTCGTCGTTGTTACTCGAAGGTTTCGCCTTGCCGGTTACTTCTCGTTTTCGGTGTTCGTTAGGCTGTGACCTCTACCCGTCAAACCGGAGGTATTCGTGCCGTGCCCGAGATGGCTTTAGCAGCGAGCTGATAGTAGTAAGGCAGGCAGTATTCATATGCTTCCTGCAGCTCCTGCGCGAGCGGTGGGTCCTTGCGCTCTGCCCTCTTGATGCCCGTGCTTTGTTGCGCCTTGTCGTGCCATGCGTCCCATCTTTCCCACTCTGGCACCTCCGCCTGCTCCCACGACAGAGAGTCTGCGCGGAAGGGGATCTCCAGATGCTCGCAGTAGGCGGCGAGCACGCCAGTGGGGTTCTCGCTGAAGGTCATAGCGTCCACAACCAGGACGTCCTCCGGGTCAACCTCCGTCGCGTACCGGAATAGGTGGTATAGCTCCTCGAAACCGGTCTCTTCGAGGGTGAAATCCGGCCACATACGGTGTAGCGACGCTATTACATACTTTGGGTCCCGAATAATAAAGGTGTTTACGAAGTGCGATCCGAACTCCGGGCTCAGCAAGGGTTTGGCATGGTAAGCCATGTCTTTGACGAACACGCGTTTCTCGCGTGGCTCGAGAATCTTCGCCAGTACGTTCTCGTAGTTGTACTCTGCCTTCGGCTCTACATCCGAGTAGCGGTCGCTGAGACGCTCCTCACTATAATAATAGGAGTCCCCGAACGGCTCGTGGAAGACCTCGAAATCATCCCTCTCCACAAAGATCCTCTCGAACGCGGTCGATAGGGACCTCGGCACAGCCCACAGGGCGATGGGCTTTTTCTGTGTCACGCATACCTTTCTCTAGTTTTTCGGTGAAACGACAATGCATTCCCTGTCCGGCTTGCTATTACACATACACAAATGTCGCCGTCTCGGTAGCGTTCGTGGGGTGGAAGGCAGCGGCGCGAAACGTCGCACCGCTGCCTCGAAGATGGGGTAGTAGAAGGACGACGCTGCGAATACGTCGCAGTAGCTCGTTGGCAGGTCTAACCTGTGCCAGGTGAAGACGCATCACGCGCTTCTTCTGAGCGCTCTCCACCAGTTGTCGAGCGCCTTGCGGCGGGGGGCCAGGTACTCCTCCGGCGTGCCGACGCTCTCCAGGAAAGAGAGGGTGCGCTCGCAGAGCACCTCGCCCTCGCTGCCTCGCTCTCTCCACACGTTATTCTGCTCGCTGGGGTCGCTTACGAGGTCATAGAGCTCCGGCTCGTCGTCCGGCCCGCCCAGGATCAGCGAACGCTCATGCGTGGTGACAGTGAGCGGCATGTAGTTCGAGATCCTCCGTGCCTTTGAGTCTATGGCGGTGACGATCTCGCCTTCCGCAAGATACAGCGGCCAGGAGCTTACTACGAACGGCCGGTGTTCGTCTCTCGTGCCCGCGAGAACGTCGAGGAACGACTCGCCCGTCATTGTAGTCGGCACGCCTCCGAGTCCCGCAAGCTCCATGATGGTAGGCGCCAGGTCTGGGGCAGTCGTCATTCCCGAGCGGCGGCCAGGTTGCAGGCCCGGCCCGCGGACCATCAGGGGTACGTTCGTCAGCTCCCGGTATAGCGGGGACCGCTCGACCGTCAGCAGCCACGACTCCCTCAGCCACTCGGGCACCAAAGAGTCCTCCGTGACCGACGCCTCTGGATCATGCACCCACTCGGCCTTGCCGAAGTAGCCGTGCTCCCCGAAGTAGAAGCCGTGGTCGGAGGTGAAGAAGACCAGCGTGTTCTCACGGAGGCCTAAAGCGTCAAGCTTCGCCAGCAGACGCCCGATCCAGAAGTCCACCATAGTTACCTCGCCGCAGTAGGTGGCGTGACCGAGGTCCACGTCGTCCTGCGTGAGGCCGGCTGCTTCCCACTTTCCGTAGGCCGGGTAGATCTGCTCCCCAGCGTAGCCTTCCCTGTACCTGGCAGTGTAATACTCAGGCGCGTCCCAGGGCTCATGCGGGTCCCAGGTGTCCACGTAGAGGAAGAATTGCTCGTCGTAGTGCCGCTCTAGCCACCGCTCGGCCTCCGTCATGGTGCGTGCCACCATCCGGTCCTCTTCGGAGCGCCACATCTCCCGCGCGTCGGCGCGCTCGTGCGGCCTGGTGTCGTCGCCCTGGCCCCGGACCCAGACGAAATCGTCGAAGCCGCGGTCGTAACCGAAGCCGTTGCGTATGAAGAACGGCGTATCCACGACGCCCATGGTGAGGTAGCCGGCTTTCGAGAGGATCTCCGGTAGAGATAGCAGATGCCTCGGCAGAGGTTCCCAACCCATGTGCGTGTACGAAAATGTCCCAGTGAGTATGTCTGCCCGGGCCGGCATAGTGGGGAAAGAAGAGACAACATGGTGATCAAAGACAACAGACGAGCGCGCGAACTCATCCAGGTAGGGCGTGCGAATGTACGGGTTTCCGTAAGCCCCCAAATGGTCTCTGCGGAACGTGTCCGCAACTATCACCACCACGTTAGGCCGATCAACCATTATATGTCTCCTTGCTTTACTAGGGATTCGTCAGTATTTATCTACTTAGTTCACTTATTTAGCGGCTAATACATCGAGAGTGGTCGCTTGCTGTATATACCAAGTGGCACGCTTTTCGTGAGGCCCGCTCTAGCCAGTTCTCCGACAGCCACTTGCCATGGGTGGAGGCTACCGCCGCCGCGAACTCGGGCTGTAGCCGCATATCCGTCGCAATCACCGACGCTTTCTGCGCCGGTTGGTGGCTGCGAGACCCCCGATCTATCACCTCAATCACTGTCGCCCCCTCCGTTTGTCACCTTTGTCTACTGATATAGTGTACATAAGTTAGCAAACTCTACACGGAATGGGGGTGGGATGTCAAGGGTTTTGAAGAAGATTTTGTTTAGGAATCGGAGATTTTATTAAGGATGAAGGTAAAGGGTCAGGAACTTTTATGTCCACGCCTGGCCCAGCATGAGAACGTGGCGTTCGGAAAGCTATATAGCTTACAATATCGAACAGAAGGTGAAGGCGCTATTGGAGCAAACTGTCGAGAAGATGTGGGAGGGATTGAGGGTATTGAAGGACGGGGCCATCCTCTGTTCCGCATAATAATCTCCGGTAACGGTAACAATGTTTGAAACGTGTGCGACACAAAGGAGTCGATAGTGGAAAACTTCACCCCGGTTAGCGGGCTCATTGGCGGCTTGCTCATCGGCCTGGCGACCGTGCTGCTATTGTTGTTGAACGGCCGTATCGCCGGGATCAGCGGCATCGTCGGTGGGCTTTTGGCCCGGCAAGGTTCAGAAGTGAGCTGGCGCGCGGTGTTCGTCGCGGGCCTTTTGCTTGGCGCCTTCATCTACATGTTGGCAACCGGCGGTCCACTTCCCATCAGCATACAGACGTCCTTGCCGGTTTTGGTGGTAGCGGGGCTTCTGGTGGGATTCGGCACACGACTGGGTTCCGGTTGTACCAGCGGACACGGTGTCAGCGGCATCGCACGTTTCTCCAAGCGCTCTATCGCCGCCACACTGGTGTTCATGGGTGTGGCGATAATCACCGTGTTCCTTACCCATCACATGCTCTGAGGAGGCTTGTATGCTAAGGATGCTAGTCACTTTGCTCTCAGGCACGCTCTTCGGGCTGGGGCTTGCTATCTCGGGGATGGTTAACCCCGCCAAGGTCATCGGCTTTCTCGACATTGCGGGTGACTGGGACCCGACCCTGGCGTTCGTCATGGGAGGCGCGTTGCTGGTCACAGTTCCCGCGTTCCGCCTGATCTTGAAGCGCGAGAGCCCGGTTCTGGCGGACGACTTCGAGCTGCCTACCAAGAAAGATCTAGACGCGCGTCTGCTCGGAGGCTCCGCGCTGTTTGGCGTCGGCTGGGGCCTGTCGGGGTTCTGTCCCGGTCCGGCGGTAACGGCTCTGGCGACGGGGCTTATGCCGGTGTTCGCGTTCGTCGCGGCGATGATCGTGGGGATGGCGGTCTACAAGTGGATCTCCTAGCGGCCAAGCTTCGCTTCTCGCGGCAACGCGAAGGCAGAATCTGCAGGCCACGAAGGCCTCGTTTCTCCAAGGAGTCGACCGTAACCGTGGCCTCAAGGTTAGGTAGGTGGTCTCTTCGGTGCACTTGCTCTCCAAGGTCGATGGGTGCTCTCGTGACCCTACCCGAAGGATGGATCTGTAGCCACAACCAGCGAGAGCGCGCTCAAGCACAGCAACAAAAGCAGGAGGTTGTCTAACTACTATGTTTTTTCGAGAAGTACTCAACGAAGATTTAGGATGCGCGTCCTACGTCGTCGCCGATGGAGGCGAGGCGGCGGTCGTGGATCCGAAGTGGGAGATAGAGGAGTACCTCAAGATCGCCGAAGAGAACGGTTTTAAGATCGCCCACATCCTCGAGACGCATAACCACGCCGACCACCTCTCCGGTCGGGGTCGTTTGGCCGAGGCAACGGGAGCGAAGATCCATATCCCAAAGGACGCGAACGTCGAGTACGAGCACGAGCCACTGGAGGACGGCAACGTGGTCGAGATGGGAGGTGCACGTATCATCGCCGTCTCCACCCCTGGCCACCGCCCCGAGCATCTCTCCTTCGTTATCGAGGACACGAGCCGAAGCGAAGAACCCTGGCTCCTGCTTACCGGGGATTCGCTCTTCGTCGGTGACCTGGCCCGCCCTGACCTGGCCGTTGAGCCTGAGGAGGGTGCCCGCGGACTCTTCCACTCGCTGCACAAGCTGCTCGAGCTCGAGGACTTTGTGGAGGTGAGACCGGGGCACATCGGTGGCTCACTCTGTGGCGGGGCCAACATGAGTCAGAAGCCAGATTCGACTATCGGCTTCGAGCGACGTTTCAACGACTATTTGCAGTTTGAAGAGGAGGGTGAGTTCGTCCGGACTCTGACCGCCGAGCAAACCCCGCAGCCGCCCAACTTCGA
>JAWWQA010000232.1:0-2762 GCA_033854695.1 Rubrobacteraceae bacterium | reverse complement strand
CTTGGACATCATGTTGCCGAAGATAGACGGCACGGAGGTGTGCCGCCGCATCAGGTCGCAGAGCGATGTTCCGATCATTATGCTTACGGCCAAGGACGACGAGATCGACCGGGTTGTGGGGTTGGAGCTTGGGGCCGACGACTACGTCACGAAGCCGTTCGCTGTTCGGGAGCTCGTGGCCAGGGTGCGTGCGATCATGCGCCGGGTGTCGGTGCCTACGGGCCAGCGTCAAGACGAGCTTTCCTACGACAGTCTGAAGATTCATCTACCCAGCCGTAGGGTCTCGGTAGGCGGCGAAGACGTGGATCTGACGTACACTGAGTTCGAGCTTCTGGTAACGCTCGCCTCTAATCCGGGCCGGGTATTCTCGCGGAGCACGCTCCTGACGCGAGTGTGGGGCGATGAGTTCCGCGACGAGCGCACGGTCGATGTGCACATCCGCCACCTGCGTGAGAAGATTGAACGCGACCCCCGGAACCCCGAGTTTATCCACACCGCCCGGGGTGTGGGGTATGTTTTCCGTTAGGGATTTACTGTCTTCTGTTAGGGATCGACTCTTCCCGAAGCGAAAGGGGCAGCGTCCCGAAAAGACTAAGGGCGGGCGCCTCCCGTCGTGGCTCTCGTTCGAGCAGCTCTTGCTCGGGCGCGGCGCCGGTTTTCGGCGGCGCATCAGCATCCAGGTGTGGCTCACAGTGCTGTTCCTGTTAGTGACGGTGTTCGCTGCAGGGACGGCGTACTCCATCGTCTATCCCAGGCTCGAAGGCACCCTGGAGCAGTCGGCGGAGGCGAGCTTCAGGCAGGTGGGGGCGAAGTTTGAGGAGGATCTCCAGAGCAACCCTCGGCTCACCGAGCAGTACATAACGTTCTACGCGATCAACCGCGGCGTCTGGTGGGGTGTGGTCAGCAAGGACAATAAAGTTCTGAGGGGAGACCCCGGCGACTACGAGGCCGAAGTGGTGCAGGCGGCCCTCGCGAATCAGGTGCCTGAGACGAACCTTCAGACGGTCGAGAGCGGCGACCGTGAGGGACAGACGCTAGCCACCTACGCCGCTCCCATAAAGATCTCTGGCGACTCCGAAACTGCCGCGCTCGTATTCGCCAGGTACTACACCCAGAGCGACATCGAGAATGCAGCTGTGGCACTGGGCAGGATCAACAGGCTGGCGCTCCTCGCAGGGGCTCTAGCGCTCTTGATCGCGGGCTTCTCCGGATACGTGGTGGCTAATCTGATTTCGCGTCGCCTTAGTCGCCTCGATACGGCCGCTCGCCGCCTTGCCGCCGGCAACTTCGACCAGCGTATCACCACTCGCATCGAGGATGAGGTGGGATCCCTGGGTGAGACGTTCAACGCGATGGCTTCTTCCCTCAAGGGCGCCTTCCGGCAGGCCGAGCAGGAGAAGGCGCGTAGCCAAGCTATCCTCTTCGGCATGACCGACGCGGTCATCGGCGTGGACAGGGACCTGAACGCCACCTTCCTCAACCCACGCGCCCGTGAGCTTCTGGAAAACTCCGATCCCGCCTTCCACAACCGCTTGCAGGAAGTCCTCGCCAAGAGCCGCTTCTCCGGTCCGGTGACCGAGCCCGAGGCCCATGCCGGCGACAGGATCATCGAGATCCGGGCTGCTCCTCTGCAGGACGGAGCTCTGGCGATCCTCCGCGACGTTACCGAGGAACGCCAGATCGAACACGCCAAGGCCGAGTTTATCGCCAACGCTTCCCACGAGCTCAAAACCCCCCTCTTCGCGCTCCAGGGCTACCTCGAGATGCTCGAGGACGAAGAGGACGAGGAGGTCCGCAAAGAGTTCTTGAAGGACATGAAGGCCCAGACCGCACGCCTGGAGAGCCTGGCCAAGATTCTCCTCGACCTCTCCCGCCTGGACGCGAACGCCGTGACCTTCCGCCTGGAGGAGGTGGATCTCGAAGATCTCCTACACGAGCTCAGGCGGGACTTCGCCTACACAGGACGCCAGATCAACATACACGCCGAAGAGGATATCCCTCCGGTGAATACGGACCCCATACAGCTCCACCGTATGCTCGCCATCCTCCTCGACAACGCGCTCAAGTACTCGGGTGGACCCGAAGGCACCGAGCCCGTGGATCTCGATCTCCACAGCGAGAACGGCCACGCTCTGGTGAGCGTCCGCGACCGCGGCTGCGGCATCCCCGAAGCCGAGATACCCCATATCTTCGACCGCTTCTACCGCGCTCAGGGCTCCTCCCGCGCCGACGGAACCGGCCTCGGTCTGGCCCTGGCCGGTGAGATCTCCCAACACCTCGGCGGTGATATCCGCGTCGAGAGCGAGCAAAATCGCGGTAGTATATTCTCCGTCGAACTCCCCTTCATAGACGAAACCGATAGGGAAGAACCCGAAGAGTGATAAACTAATTTCAACGTCTTCTTAATTTTTATTAAGTTTTCCTCTACCGCTTGGAAACTTTTGTCTGTAGAATAGTGCTTGGGGCAGCGTTTGGTTCGTGGATTCTCCCCCCTCCCCGCGGACCGGAAGCTGCCCCTCTTGCATTTGTTTTAGCGGCTTGCGGAAGGTTCTCAAAGACCTTCCGCAAGCCACGCCGTCAGCCATCAGCCCTTTTGGCTGTGGTGGAGTGAGGGGGGGACTGGAGAACGTGCGCCGGTGGTGGAGTAGTTCCTCTGGTCGATAGGTAATGGCGGCGCTTCTTCTTGACGTATCGATCGCGGCAGGAGCGTCGCGCGAACCTCCGCTTGCTGAATGCTGACGGCTGATAGCTGATAGCGCGGC
>JAWWQA010000231.1:0-6536 GCA_033854695.1 Rubrobacteraceae bacterium | reverse complement strand
CACGAACCCCGCCCCGGGTCCGCTCAACGCTCCCGCAGGATCGAACAGTATTGGGGTGATGTCCTCCAGAGAGTAGACGCTAAGGTGCAGGTGATGGCCGTTGCCGGCCTGATCCAGGTAGGGCTTGGGGGCCATCGTGGTCTCGAGACCCATGCGATAGGCGACGCCCCGGATCGCCTCCAGTACCATCACGCGCCGGTCCGCAGCCACCAGAGCCTCCGCCTCCGCCACGGAGAGCTCCAGGTTCCCTTGCCCTACCTCGGCGTGGCACTGCTCTGGCCGGATGCCCATCTCTTCCAACGTCTCCGCCAGCTCGGCGATGAAGTCCGCCGCTGGAGTGAGGGCGAAGCTGCCAGCGTAGGGGGTTCTATCCAGGGGACCATCGGGGCCGCGCAAATAGAACTCGGCCTCGTAGGAAGCAACGGACCTGTAACCCCTCTCCGCGAGCCGCCCGAGTACCCGGCGCAGGGCGCCGCGAGGGCACCCGTCCCAGGGCGTGACCCCGTCCGGCTCCGTCATGTCGCAGCAGACCATCGCCTGACCACGGACGAACGGGAGCGGGGTCAGGCTCGAAAGATCGGGCACGAGGCGAACCTCCCCCACCGGACTGAGTCCCGAGGCCGGGTGCAACGCCCCACTCGGGTCCAGAGCCAACACTCCCTTGGCGAGCCCCACCCCGGCCCTTGCCCTCCTGGCGAAGCCATCCCGGTGGACGGCCTTGGTCTTGGGTATGCCCGCGTGGTCCACGAAGACGAACCGGACCCATACAGTACCCTCCGGCAACGGCCGTGTCGCGTTCTCCTGAGCTGCGCGTTCGGTTTGCATTCCACCCCCTAAGACGTAGCTGAATACCTTTCCCTTCCCGCGCACGTACCGCGCACGTAATATCTCATGCTACAGGTTTTCGTTCCACAGTGTGCGGGACAGAAGTTGGTGCCTCCGCACTGGTCGCTACACCATCTTGAGGTACGAACGTCCGGAGAGGAGCACCACGATGCTGGCAGTAACGGCGACGGCTCCCACATAGAACGGGACGCTCGGAACGAACCACTCGGCCAGCTTACCAGCGAGGAAGGGAGCGATCCCACCACCTAGGAACCGGATGAAGCTGTAGGCGGCAGAGGCCACTGGACGCTCAACTGGTGAGGCCTCCATGACGGCGGTAGTAATCAAGGTGTTGTTTACGCCGAGAAAGGCACCGCCGACGATCACCGCAACTATGAGCACGGGGCGCGAGGAGATCCCGAGCCCCATGGCTAGCAGGTCCAACGCGATAAAGAACAGCATCGCGTACATCGTCGGGAGCGTCCCGAAGCGGGACTGGATTCTGGGAGCCAAAAACACCGAGGAGATGGCGAGTAGAACTCCCCAGCCGAAGAAGACTAAACCAAGACCATGCGCGTCCAAGCGCAGCGGGAAGGGGGTATAGGCGAGCATGGTAAAGAAACCAAAGTTGTAACAGAGCGCGGTCAGACCCAGCGTGAGCAGCCCGCGGTGCTTGAGTGCCCGAATTGGATCGAGGATGGAGCTCTTGTGCTCCGACTTGTAGATTGGAGGTAGAAGAACGAAGATGGCAACGAACCCAACAGACATTAACAAGGCAACGCCGAAAAATGGGCCTCGTCAGCTTATTCCGCCGAGCACACCACCTAGCAAAGGACCGACGGAGATTCCTAGGCCGAGCGCCGCTTCGTACAGAATAACCGCCTTCTCCGTTCCAGCATCGGACACCTCAACTATGACCGCGAGCGCGGTGGCGATAAAGAGCGCGTTGCCTAGCCCCCAACCGGCTCGGAAGCCCACGAGCTCACCGAGATTGCTAGAAAAGCCTGACAGGGCGCTGAAGACGACGATGAGCCCCAGGCCCACCAGCAAGGTCCGCTTGTGCCCGATTCGACTAGAGACGGCGCCTGTGATGATCATCGCCATGCCGGTGACTAGGATGTAACTAGAGAACAGCAGCTCGACCTGGCTTGGGTTGGCGTTAAGCTGGTCAGCGATAGCCGGAAGGATCGGATCGACCAGACCCAGGCCCATAAACGAAACTACGCAGGCGAACGCCACCGCCCAAACGGCCTTCGGCTGACGCAGTATGCTGCCTTCGCCATCGACCTTGTCGTTCCGTCCTGCGTTTTTGTTCAGTTCTCCTGCTGTATTCGCCATAACGAAAAGCTCCTGTCCTACTCAGGTTCCTCGGAAATGGGGTTGTTCGCTACGATTCCTATTTGTTCTTCCCACATGAATAGTGACCCAACGAGACTGACCCCAGCCATAAGCAAGAGGGCCCTATGAAAGCCGAAGATAAACCGCACCTTCCATCCTTTGGAGGGCTCAACGCCGGAGACTATCCTGGCTATAGTGTCCATGGGCATGGCGCTCGTGACCGTAGCTACAGCGAGAACGTTAGTTAGAGGCCGCTTACCTTCGCCTGACGAACGTCGTACTCGCTGCCGCGCAGTGCCGAAAATACCGCCCCAATGATGCTCACACCAGCCATAAATAGAAGTGCCGTGTGAAGACCGGAGATAAACGGCACCGCCGCCCCCTCCGAGAGTCCCCTCGATACTCCTGAGAATATCTTGACCATCGTATCCGCGGGCATGGCGCTCGTAACCATGGCTATGGCGAACGCTATGGAGAGTACCATCCCAACGTTTACTAGCAGGGTGCGGGCGCCGCTGGCCACCCCTCGTTTCTCGGGCGGAACAGAGCTCATTATGGCCCGTGTATTAGGGGAGTTGAAGATGCCCGACCCCGCCCCGATGACCATCATCAACAGGGCGATCTCCCAGTACGGAGTATCCACGTCGATAGTGCTCATTCCAAGGAGCCCGACAGCTGTCACTAGCATTCCAACCGAGCCTAGCACACGGGCGGATACTCGATCCGCAAGACGTCCGGCAAGCGGAGCGAATACGAACATCGCTCCGGCGAGGGGTGTGAGCAGAAACCCGGTGGTTAGGTGATCGTAGCCCTTGGCGCCGATGAAGTAGAAGACGAACAAGAACGTAACGGCCATCCGGGCCATGGCGTTCAGAAGAGCGCTCACGTTCCCGAAGGCGAAGATGCGGCTCCGGAACATACGGAGGTTCAATAGCGGCTCCCTTGCTCGCAACTCTACGATTACAAACAGCGGAAGCAACACCGCAGCTGTGACCAGGCTCGCAATTACAGTTCCGGTCTCCCAGCCCCTGATACCGCCCTGGGTAAGTCCGATGAGTAGTGCCGTGAGACCGACGAGGAACGTAACGTTCCCCGTAATGTCCATCCTCTGCCCCTTCTCCAGAGCAACTAGCTCGCGCAGGTTCCAGGCTGCCCAGAGGGTTCCGACGACACCTAATGGCACGTTGAACCAGAAGACCCACTGCCAGGAGAAAGAGATAAGCCAACCACCCAGCACCGGACCCAAAATGGACCCGACCGCCGCGACCATCTGGTTGATGCCGAGTGCCTGCCCGAGCTGCTTTCCAGGGAAAGCATCGGTTACGATGACACCGCTGTTGGCCATCATAAACGCTCCGGCCGCCCCCATGAGCGCCCGGACGATGATGAGCTCCCAGGCGTTCGTCGCAAACCCACCCAGTAGACTCATGATCGTAAAGAGCGCAAAACCCCCGACATAGAGCTTCTTGCGCCCCACCATATCCGCGAAACGCCCGACCATCAACACCAGCGCTGTCTGCGCCAGCATGTAGCTCAATAGAACCCATACCAGGCTAAAGACATCCGTCTCTAGAGAACGCGCCAACTCCGGCAACGCGATTATGAGCGTCCCCATGTTTATGGTCGCCAGAAGAGCACCAAGGCTCGTGCACGACAGCGCACTCCACTTGTACTCCAGACTGAAGAAACGCCTTCCCCGACCCTCTCTTTGCTCTTGAACCGCTCCTTCCAAAACTTCCTTCATAAATACAAACCTCGCTCATCTAAATATTCGCTTTTCGCTTACCTTATGCTAACATACCTGTACGTACACGTATACCCTGTGAGTGAAAAAGTTACACCGTGGGCGTAGAGTAAGGAGACGAGACTCGAGGTCTGCTACGGTTGAAAGGTAGACGGTATGAACGCTTCCAAAGAGAGAGAGCTATCGCGAGTAGGAGAGGTCGCCGAGCGGCTTGGGGTAAGCCCCAGGACCATCAAGTACTATGAGGAGCTTGGTCTTGTGCAGCCTGAGAGTCGTTCGTCGGGAGGCTTCCGGCTCTATGGCGAGGAGGAGGTACAGCGACTGGAGCGCATTCTACGGATGAAGGGCATAGGGTATTCGCTCGCCACGATCCACGAGCTTTTAGCCGTCAGGGACGCGGCTCAGGAGGCGGACAAGGTAACTGTTCTAAGGGAGGTCGCAGGACGTCTGAAAGATCGCGAACAGGAAGCTACGGTACACATCCAGCGGATGCAGAAGGACCTGGAGCGGGCCGAGGCGTTGCGCGAGGAGCTGCGACACGATATAGCTCTCTGCGAAAGACGCATCAGAGAGCTGGGCGACCAAACCGTTTGAGAAGAGAGTTTGGAGGCGTGGGATGGCAGTAGAGGAGTCTTGGATCTCTTTCGAGGGAAAAGACCGGGAGATAGAGGGCTACCTTGCGCTGCCCGGTGGCGGCGAGAGCGGTTTGCCCGGTGTCATAGTGATCCACGAGATCTGGGGGCTTGACGAGCATATAAAGGACGTGGCGCGGCGTTTGGCTGCAGAGGGGTACGTGGCTCTCGCGCCGGACCTGTACACAGGAGAGTGGCGGGAGGTGATGTCTGAAGAGCGGATCATGGCCGGTATAACCTTCATGCGAAGCGCCTCTCAGGAGATCCAGCGAGACCCGGAGAAGCTCGAGTCCGCGTTATCAGCGAAGCCCCAAGAGGAGCGAGACGCCACGAAGATGCTGATGAGCGTCATGAGCCCGAATCAGCGACAGAGTTTCGCCCGGGATCTTCTCGGGTCCCTGGCCTACTTGCAGGAGAGACCAGAGGTCGACGAGGAGAAGATCGGTAGCCTCGGTTTCTGCATGGGGGGCGCCATCTCTGGCATTCTGGCCACTCTCTCGCCGGAGCTACGCGCCTCGGTCATCTTCTATGGCCAGAACCCGCCGCTGGAGCACGTCCCTGACATCCACGCCTCCGTCCTCGGCCTCTACGGCGGGGACGACCCTCGCATCACAGACAACGTCCCCGAGTTTCTTGAGGCGATGGAGAAGGCCGGCAAGAACTTCAGCTACCATGTATATCCCGACGCCCCGCACGCCTTCTTCAACGACACCCGCCCCAACTACCGCTCCGAAGCGGCCCGGGACGCCTGGGAGCGCGTCCTGGCCTTCTTCGAAGATACTCTGAAATCTGCCACCCGGATGTGAAAGAGAACCGCCTCATAGTTACGTACGAGCCTGGAGAAGAAGGACGGGTGCTGCTCGAACGGATGTTCGGCGACTCAGCGCACCTCGTTTTCCTTCGGGACCTCCCGGAAGCGCAGCGCGCGCTGGAGCTTTCGGCTGCTGACGTGCTGCTATCCTGGAACCCATCGAGAGAGCTACGGTCTGAAGAGTGGAGTGAGATAAGCGAGGTGCGACTCATCCAGCTGATTTCTGCTGGCGCCGATCACGTACCTTTCTCCAACCTGCCGTCCGGAGCACAGGTCGCAAACAACGCCGGGGCGTATGCCGAACCGATGGCCGAGCACGTCCTCGCCATGGCACTCGCCCTCTCCAAACGGCTACTGGTCCAGCACGACAAGCTCTCACGGGGCGAATTCGACCAGGGCTCCCTGAACCGTATGTTGCGCAGTGCGGTCTGCGGCATACTCGGTTTTGGAGGTATTGGGCGCGCCACTGCCCGTCTGATGCGGGCCATGGGGATGAAGATCTACGCGCTAAATCGCAGTGGCCAGAGCCAGGAGCCTGTAGAGTTCATAGGCACGATGTACGATCTGGAATACGTCCTGCGCGCCTCGGACGTGGTGGTAGTCGCCCTGCCGCTGAGCAACACGACACGAGGTTTGATCGGCGTTCGGGAGCTTGGGTGGATGAAGCCGGATGCGATCCTGATCAACGTCGCTCGTGGGGCGATCATCGACGAAGAGGCCTTATACGAACACCTAAGAACCCACCCCGACTTCATGGCCGGCATCGACGCCTGGTGGGTAGAGCCTTTCCGCGATGGAGAGTTCCGCATGAACTACCCGTTTCTCGAGCTGCCCAACGTGCTGGGGTCTCCTCACAACTCCGCGATAGTCCCGGGTGCACTGACGGAGGGGCTGCGGCGGGCCGCAGAGAACGTGCAACGATATCTGAGCGGCACGCCGGTGACGGGCGTTGTGCATTCCGAGGACAGGTAAGCAGTATCAGAGATACGACGGCTGCGAGACACTAACCGCAAGAGCCGCCTTGAGCTACCTCAGCGACGCTCGTGCCAGGTGTGGTTTCGCAGACAGGAGTTTAATACTCTGGGCCTGCATGCTCGCCTCATAATGTAAAGAGCAGAAGCCCTCGATGGCGCTAACGTGGGTGCATTCCACCGTCTACCGAGATGGTCTGCGCCGTGATAAACGG
>JAWWQA010000230.1:0-12027 GCA_033854695.1 Rubrobacteraceae bacterium | reverse complement strand
CGAGCGGTGCTGGGGCAGAATGCCAGCGTGGGTCGCAAGGCGGTTGTGGGGGATGATGCGGAAGTTAGGCCGCTAACTTCGATCGAGGGGGGTGGTATGTGATCCCCTTCGTGGTCGGGCTTTTCGGCCTCGTGATGGGGAGTTTCTTGAACGTCGTGATCCACCGGGTCCCGCTCAGGCAATCCATCATCTGGCCGTCGTCGAGGTGCCTGTCTTGTGGGACAGACATACCGGCGCACGACAATATTCCGGTGCTCTCCTACCTCATCTTGCGCGGCCGATGCCGCAACTGCAAGGCGCGCATCTCGCCCCGCTATCCGGTGGTCGAGGTCTTGACCGGGCTACTCTTCGGTCTGGCGGCCTACGAGTTCGGGCTCTCTCTGGCGCTCGTGTCGGCGCTAGTCTTGATCTCTGTGCTCGTTGTGCTCGCGGGGACGGACCTCGAACACCGGTTGTTACCAAACGTCGTTGTAGGCCCCGCTGCGGTCGTCGGGTTCGCGTTGTCGGTGGCCGGAGATCCGGGCAGGTGGTGGGTTTATCTGGTCTCGGCCGTCGGTGTTGCGGCGGGGCTCTTCGCGCTTGCCCTGGCCTATCCAGGTGGGATGGGGATGGGGGACGTGAAGATGGGGGGCATGCTCGGGGCGTTCCTGGGCCTCTACGCGGCGCTCGCGGTCTTCGTTGGGGCGGTCGTTGGTGCCATCATCGGAGGAATCCTCATAGCTACGAGCAGGATTCAGCGCCAAAGTGCGTTGCCGTTCGGGGTTTTCCTGGCGCTCGGGGGGGGCCTCACGCTATTCGCGGGGCAGGAGGTTTGGGACTGGTACCTGCGGCTTATAGGGGGAGTCTAGATGGTACTCGAGAAGTTCAGCTCGCCCGCCGTGGGCCTCGACATAGACCGCGGGGCGATAAAGGCAGTGCAGCTCTCGCAGGGTGGTGGGAATTACACGCTTCAACACGTCGGGTACCGCAGGCTTCCGGTGGGGGCCATAGCCGAGGGCGAGGTAGGTGACCACGACCTGCTCGCCTACGAGCTCAAGGAGTTCTGGGCCTCCCACTCGTTCAAAGGCAAAGTGGTGTATCTCGGAGTGGCAAACCAGAAGGTAGTGGTGCGGCTTCTGGACTTCCCACGTATGAGTCCGGAGGATCTCAAAGGCGCGATCAGCTTCGAGGCTCAGGACCACATACCAATGCCTATGGACGAGGCCATTCTGGACTACATGGTCCTGGGTCCACAGGGCGAGGGGTCGGACCTGGACCGCATTCTCATCGTAGCCGCCCAGAGGGAGATGATCTCACGCTACTCCTCGGCGGTGCGCACTGCTGGCTTGAGGCCCCAGGGTGTAGACGTCAAGGCTCTCTCGCTCGTTCGTTCGATCCTGCCCAGTAGCCTCTTCAACGATGAAGGTGCGATCCTTTTGCTCGACGTAGGTACCGAGATCACCAACCTTGTAGTTGCGCAGGGTGGAAGTCCTACGTTGACCCGGTTCATCTCCGGCGGCGCTGGCTACCTGGCCCAGGCCGTCGCCGAGGCGGCCAACCTGCCCGAAGAAGAGGCCGAGAGGCAGCTGATGAACCCGAGGGTGAGGATCGGACCTGAATCGAGGGAGGTCGAGGAGGCCGAAGGCCCGGAGGATGAAAGCTTCGACCCGGCGCTAATGTACGACATCCGGCGAGGCTTAGAAGACGCGGTGCAGGCTTTGGCCGAGGACGTGCAGCGCTCCATCGAATACCACTACTCGCAGCCCGGCTCGAGGGAGGTGACGCAGGTCTACGTTTCGGGTGAGGGGGCGCTGGTGAACGGTCTCGACGCGTACCTTGGGGAGCTCCTTGGGGTGGCAACGCAGCGCGGGATGCCGTTGCGGAAGCTGGCAGGCAACAAGTCCAACGTGCCCGACGAGCAGCTTCGGGTGATGGAACCGATCCTGGCCGTGGCTTTGGGCCTCGCCCTGGAGGAAGCTTGAGGCGGATCGGCTTATGAGACGGATCAATCTCCTCCCGCCCGAGGAACAGCGTCGCCGGGCAGCGGTCCCTACGACGAGGGCGGGCATCCTCGGGGTGCTCCTCATCCTCGGGGCATTTCTGGTGCTGATGATGACCGGGCTCTACCTGTACTACTTCATCCGGCTTGGTAGTGAGGAGGATCAGATCGCGCAGGTTGACCAGGACATCGCCCGCCAGCAGGCGCGGATACAGGAGCTCGCTCCCTTCAGAGATTTACAGGCTCGTCTGGACGCTAAGAAGCCTATAGCCGACGGCATCTTTCGTACGCGCTTCCCATGGGACGAGTTCTTGCGTGGCCTCTCGTTCGTGATACCGGATTCGACCGCGCTCGACAGCCTCGTCGCCAAAGCTACCCCGATAAACATCCAGGCACCAGCCGGAGGAGCGCCCGAGGTACAGAATCTCGAGCCGCCGGGCAAGGTTACCTTCACTGGTATCGCCCTGCCCGACTACCAGAACATCTCCGATTTCATCGTTAGGATGGACAACCTGCGTTTCCTGGCGAACGCTTCGCTCACCGCCGCTGAACTCAACCGCGAGAAGTTCTCCCGGCCCGCCATCACCTTCGAGGTCAGTGCGGAGTTGATCACCAGGATTGGCGAGAACGGCAACGAGGTGCTCCTTGGCACCGGACAAGACGGTGGAGAGGAAGGGAATAATGCAGTTACACCACAGGGCGACCAGGCCAGCCGGCCGGGATCAGAGCGCTAGTGGATCGCAATGACCGGAACATCCTGATCCTGGGCATCCTAATCCTGCTGGTGCTCGCGGTTGCCTACTACTTCCTTCTCTTGAGCCCCTTAAGAGCTGAGTACCTTGCTGCCTACGACGAGCGGACCCAGAACGAGGACCGGAAGGCCCAGCTGGAGCGAACGGCCGCCGAGCTCGATAACGCCCGGCGCAATGCACCCGACATCGAGCGCCAGATTCTCGAGCTCTCCAAACGAATTCCCGAGCAGGACGAGATCCCCACCCTCGTCGTCCAGATAGAAGAGGTCGCCCAGCAGGCGGGGGTTACCCAGCTCCTGATCAAACCCGGAGAACCTGAGGCCCCTCCCGGCGGTGGTGACTTTTCGCGCATACCGATTACAATGTCCTTTGAAGGAACCTACGAGCAGCTTCAGGACTTCTTGCTCCGGGTCAGGAACCTGGCCCGGCTCGTAACGGTTAACGAGGTCAATTACAAGCCAGTCGAGGAGCAAGGGGGAGGAACCACGCGCGGCGAAACGACGCGCGGCGGAACCACAGGCGGCGGAACCACGGGTGGCGGAACTACGGGTGGCAGAACCACGAGCAGCGGAACTACGATGAGCCGTAGCGTGGAGAACCTACTAACGGTAGAGATTGTGGCCGAGATCTACGTCCAGCCCGCTGCGGGCGAGAGAACGGCTCCAGCGGGTGGAGGAGCTGCCCAGTGATTAGGCGGGCTCAGCTTCTCGATGCGGAGAGCCGATCCTCCGGGCACCGCCTGGCGGCGATAGGTGATCGTATCCGGGGCGGCCTGCTGCGCGACAACAAGGTCGTGCCGGCGGTTTTGGGATTCCTGGCGTTACTCATCTTCGCCTGGCTCATCGCGGACGCCATCATAGGCGGGTCCGGTGAGGAGGAGCGGGCCTCGAACCAGGCGTCGTTCGCTCAGGGAGAGGATTCGGCGAGTGGGAGCTCCAAGACGCCCGCACCCGGGGTGGAGAACCGCGACACCGACTCCTTTTCTGCCTTCGAGAGCAAGGACCCATTCCGTAGCATCATCCCTAAGGCCGGCGAAGATAACAATCAAGCCACTCCCTCCCAGGGCGGCGGGAACCAGGGGGGCAGTAGTTCGAGCAGCGGTAGTTCGAAGAGCGGCGGTTCGAGCAGCGGTGGTTCGAAGAGTGGTAGTTCGAGCGGCGGTAGTTTGAAGAGCGGTAGTTCGAGCAGTGGTACTTCGAAGAGCGGTAGTTCGAGCAGCGGTGGGCTGGGTGGCGGGGCCGCCGGCGGGAGTGATAGCCAAGACTCCACCGGCCAGTCGTTCCCTGGTGCCGGTCAAGATGGCAGTGCTCAACCCGGTGCGCCTCAGGGTGGCGCAGGAGGCCTCTTCAACAGCGGTGGAGACTTGCTGCCTCCATAGAGGGACTCGAGCGTCTTTCCCGTGGCCTCCGGCTTTTGTGGAAGCCGATAATGCGCAGTCGAGCAGGTGCCAAGAACAGAGCTGATAAACCTTGCTCGAATTTCGTCTGATCCTAGGCGTTTCTTGCTGTTACCCGGAAGACTATTGGCCTATTGTCGTGGTTCTGATGCCCCGAATGCGTCTGGGTGGTTTATATTAGCGTGTAGTGCTGGTGGCCAGTAATTCGTACAGAGAGGACGTGCTCGGGCGGTGAGGTTCAGTTTTTCTACAGCGGGGGAGTCGCACGGTCCTGCGGAGGTAACCCTGGTGCACGGGGTTCCGGCGGGGCTTGGGCTCATCGCCGGGGACGTCAACAGGGACCTGGCGCGCAGGCAGAGGGGCTACGGGCGCGGCGGACGCCAGAAGATAGAGAAGGACGAGGTCGAATTTCTGGGTGGCGTTCGCCACGGGTACACTCTGGGGTCCCCTATCGCGATGCTCGTCCGCAACAGGGACTACGCTAACTGGGAGATCCGGATGACCCCAGATCCGCCCGAAGAGCATCCGAAAAAGGTCACGCTGCCCCGGCCTGGCCACGCAGACCTGGCCGGGATGCAGAAGTACGACTTCGACGACTTGAGGAACGTCCTCGAACGCTCCAGCGCTCGCGAGACCACCGCCCGGGTCGCCGCGGGTGGCGTGGCCAGGAAGCTTCTGTCGGAGTTCGGCATAACCATAAATAGCGCGGTGTACCGGATCGGAGCCGCTTCTTTCGATAAGGAGCGGGCGGCGCTCCTGGCGGCGAAGGCCGACGATTCGGAGGTGCGCTGCCCGGATGAGGAGGCAACCGAGAGGATGAAGGCGGAGATCGACGCGGCCCGCCACGCTCGGGACGCCCTGGGCGGGGAGTTCGTGGTGGTGGCGGAGGGGTGCCCGCCTGGACTGGGATCTTACGTAGACTGGCGTGATAAGCTCGATGCCAAGCTCGCCCACGCGGTCATGTCCATCAACGCCATAAAAGGCGTGGAGGTCGGGATGGGCTTCGGGGTCGCGAGCAGGCGCTCGAGCGAGGTTCAGGACGAGATCCTGCTGGAGAACGGCGAGCTGGTTCGCTCGAGCAACCGCCTCGGAGGCCTGGAAGGTGGTATGACCAACGGCGAACCCGTCGTCATCGCGGCGGCCATGAAGCCGATCTCCACGATTGCCAGAGCCCTGCGCACCGTGGATCTCTCTACCTACGAGCCTTCACGCGCCTTCCGGGAGCGAGCCGATACTTGCGCCGTGCCTGCCGCGGCGGTGATCGGCGAGGCTATGGTCGCGGTCGTTCTGGCCGGGGCATTCCTGGAGAAGTTCGGCGCCGACAACGTGACCGACATCCGGGCCTCTTACGACTCTTATCGGGCTCGCCTTCGCGATGCTGTGCGTAACCCGGGGGCGCACTCCTAAGTTTTGGAGGGGCCATTGACCATAGTCGGGTACATGGGCAGCGGCAAGAGCACCGTGGGATATATCGTGGCCGACGAGCTGGGTTGGGAGTTCGTTGACCTGGATCAGGCCGTGGCCGAGAGGGCAGGCCTCTCAATCCCGGAAATCTTCGAATTCTCCGGCGAGCCCTACTTCCGCAACCTGGAGCACCGGGAACTCCTCGAAGCCCTCGACGGACCCAAAGAGAGGGTGATCGCCTGCGGTGGTGGTGTGGTGATAGACCCCCGCAACCGCGCCCGGCTCATAGAGGTCCCGACAGTGTTCCTGTGGGAGGACACTGACGTCCTCTACCGCAGGACCCGTGGCCCAACTCGACCCCTGAGGGGCGTAAATTTCGAGGATTTTGCCCGCCGGTATGCCGAGCGTCTCCCGTACTACCTGGAGGTTGCAGCCCTCCAGGTAGAACCCGATAATCGTCCGCCCCGCCGGGTTGCCGACGAAATCCTCCAGTGGGTTCGCGGCCAGTGAGGGGAAGCGTGACCGTCCTGGCGACGACGCCCTACGAGGTCCGCGTCGAGCCGGCTCTGAATCTGGGGCTCGCCGTCTCCTCCGTGCTATCGCCTGGAACCTGCATCCTCCTCACCGACTCGAACGTGGGCCCGCTCCACGCCTCCTCGGTGACGGAAATACTGGAACGGACTGGATGGAACACCATCGACGTCGTGACGGTACCTGCAGGCGAGAGCTCTAAGAGCCTCTCGGTCTACGAGGGTGTCGTGCGCAGGCTTGCCCGGGCGGGGTTGCCCCGCGGCGGGACACTATTCACGCTTGGGGGTGGGGTGGTGGGTGACCTGGGAGGCTTCGTGGCCAGCAGCTATATGAGAGGAATAGACCTCGTCCAGCTGCCGACCTCTCTCCTGGCGATGGTGGACAGCTCGGTCGGGGGCAAGGTAGGTTTGGACCTGCCAGAGGGCAAGAACCTCGTCGGAGCCTTTCTGCAGCCCCGTATAGTCGCTGCGAACCTGGACTGGCTCGAGACCCTGCCATCGCGCGAGGTCTCGCATGGCCTTGCCGAGGTTGTCAAGATGGGCCTTTTGACTGGCGGCGAGTTCTTCGAGGACCTCGACGGTCTTGCGGCCGCGCGGGCCGGCGACAAAGGAGCCCTGCAGGCTCTGATCCTGCACTCCGTCCGCGCCAAGGCCGCCGTAGTCGCCGAGGACGAGCGCGAGACAGGAGTGCGTGCCATCCTCAACTACGGTCACACCATCGGCCACAGCCTGGAAGCCGCTGCGGGCTACGACCTCCCCCACGGCGAGGCCGTCGCGGCCGGCATGCTCGCTGCCGCCCGGCTCTCCCGCGAGAGGTTTGGTATCGATCTCCTCGAGATCCACGAAGACCTTCTCCGCGCCGCCGGTCTTCCGCTTAAAGTCCCCACCGTTGACATAGAGTCGGTACTGAAAGCTATGGGCCGTGACAAAAAGCGTCGCAGCTCCGACGGAGCCGGCGAGTATCGCTTTGTCCTACTTAAGGACATCGGCCAGCCCGAGTGGGACGTGCCGGTACACGCCGCCGAGGTCTACCAGGCGATAGGGGCGGTCCTTGCCCCCTAGAATCTTCGTCCTCAACGGCGTCAACCTCGGCTCCCTCGGCCGTCGCCGGCCGGAGGTCTACGGCACCTTGACCCTGGATGACATCGAGAGGCTCTTGAGGGATGAGTTCCCGAGCGTGGAGTTCGAGTTCAGGCAGACGGATCACGAGGGAGAGATGGTCGGCTTTATACGTGATGCGGCGGAGTCGATGGGCCTGGTCATAAACCCCGGCGCCTGGACCCATTACTCCTACGCTCTACATGATGCCCTCGAGGCAGTGGATGTACCGAAAGTTGAGGTTCATCTCTCAAACGTTCATGCGAGGGAGGAGTGGCGCCGCTGCTCAGTGGTGTCGCCAGCGGTCGACGCGGTAGTTGCCGGTATGAGCGCGTTTGGCTACCGGGCTGCTGTGGCTTACATTTTGTCGCGGGGTGAAGGGCGATGACCGGTAATGTAGCGGGTGCCGGTGCGGGGTCGTTAAGAGACAGAGGGGGGGATGCCGAAAGTTAACGAGTCGTCACTTTTTGTTCGCTGGTGCTTTTGCGGTGATTGGGAGACGCCGCAATGGTATGAGGACGAGCGGCTCCCGGGCAGGGTCTACATACCGGTAGGCGTCTTCGACGATCCTCGGCCGGTCAAGCCGGAGGTACACGGCTGGGTTTCTCAGCGGCTCGGACGGCTCGATGCCAGGGACGATTTGCCATGGTACGAGAGAAGCGGCAACTCTCACGAACACTTCAGTCGTTGCAGGCGAGTTGCCGTTGGGTCCAGGTAGATTTGTGCGATAATATCGCGACGTTTTTGGAGCGAGGCTAGCTTTTTCCGAGGAGTAACACGCGGGAATGATCTCTACGAACCAGTTCAGGAACGGCGCAGCCATCCGGGTGGACGGCAAACGCTTCACCATCCTTTACTTTCAGCACGTAAAGCCGGGCAAGGGTGGAGCCTTCGTCAGGACGCGCTTGAGGAACCTCGACACGGGGGCCGTGATCGAGAAAACATTTCGGGCCGGAGAGAAGATCGAGAGCGTGAGAACCGAGTCACGACCGATGCAGTTTCTCTATCGGGACGGGGACCTCTTCTACTTCATGGACTCGGAGACCTACGAGCAGATCGCCATTCCTGCCGAGGTCTTGAGCGAGGCGGCGGGCTACATAGTACCGAACGGCGAGGTGAAGGTGCTCTCGGCTGATGGAGAGGTCGTGAGCGTCGAGCCACCAGCGCACGTGGACCTCGAGGTAGCAGAGACCGACCCGGGCCTCAAGGGCGACACGGCGACCGGCGGCTCGAAGCCCGCCACGCTCGAGACCGGGTTGGTAGTGCAGGTTCCGCTCTTCGTGAACGTCGGAGAAAAGGTGCGGGTCGACACACGCACTAACGAATACCTGACGAGGGTTTAGGCTCCCTTGAGTAGCCGGCGCACGGCACGTAAAAACGCCTTTCTCGCGCTCTACCAGAGCGACGTGACCGGACGGCCGATGACGGAGATCCTGGAGCGCTGGCGCTCGTACCGGGGCGAACTTGACGAGCACGCGGAGAAGCTCACGCTCGCGGTCGAGAGAGAGAAGGAGGCCCTGGACGAGCTTCTCGGAGAAGTCGCCGTCGGCTGGCCCGTACACAGAATGAGCGCGATAGACCGCACGATCCTGCGTCTGGCGCTCTACGAGATGCTCCACGTCGAGGACGTGCCGGCCGAGGTGGCTATCAACGAGGCTATCGAGCTGGCCAGGGGGTTCTCAAGCGACGAGGCGCCCCAGTTCGTCGGCGGCGTCTTGCGCGGCGCGAAAGAGGCCTGGCTTGGGGAGACCGAACGCCATGATTGGCGGGTGGAGCATGGATAAGAGGCTCAACGGGGCGCGAGGCGTCCCGCTAAGCACCGGGCGCTGGGAGGAGCACCGGACGCAGTTCGAGGAGTATCTCAAGGGATTAGTGTTCTCGGAGGAACCACGGCTCTCGGGGCTCATCGAGGCGATGCGCTACTCGATGCTTGCCGGGGGAAAGAGGGTGCGTCCGACCCTGTGCATGGAGGTTGCGGACGTTTTCGGAGCGGAGCCTGGACTCGTATTGCCGAGCGCTGCGGCCATAGAGCTCGTCCACACGCAGTCCTTGATTCACGACGACCTGCCGGCGATGGACGACGACGACTTCCGGAGAGGTAGGCCGACGGCCCACAAAAAGTACGGCGAGGCGATGGCGATCCTGGTAGGCGACGCCTTCTTCGGGGAGGCCCTGACCCTCATCACCGTTCGCCAGGAGGCCACATGCGAACAGGTCCTGGAGGTGGTGCGCGAGCTCGCCCACTCGACAGGGGTAAACGGGCTGGTTGGGGGGCAGGCTATCGACATAGACCTCACTGGTGTGGGGGAGGCAGCAGATCCCGAGACGCTGCACATGATCCACACGTACAAGACCGGCGCTCTCATAAAGAGCAGCGCGAGGATAGGCGCGATCCTGGCGGGTGCTGGAGAGGCGGGGCAGGCCGCAGTCTCGGAGTACGCGATGGAGCTCGGCCTGTGCTTCCAGATCGTGGACGACGTCCTGAACGCCACCTCGACGCCGGAGGCCCTGGGCAAGAGCGCCGGGAGCGACGCCGAACAGGGCAAAGCTACGTTCGTCGGGGTCTACGGCCTCGACGGCGCGAAGAAGGAGGCGGACAAGGCTGCTGAGAAGGCACTCCTGGCCCTCTCGACAGTGGACGGCGACACCTCTGGCCTTGAAGAGTTGGTGCTCTTCGTCCGGCACCGAGGCCATTAGCGGCCTCGTCGGAGCGGTGAAGGGAACGAAGGAGGCTCCTGACTTGCCCCAAAATGCCTCGCGAAGAAGCACCTCAGGCAAAGCCTCTATGCGGCTCGACGCCTTGCTCGTCGAGGTAGGCTTGGTGGAGAGCCGGGCGCGGGCGCAGGCCCTCGTGCTGGCCGGCGCTGTGCGGATCGGTGGCGAGGTTGTTACGAAGGCGGGCCTTCGAGTCGCACCCGATTCCGATGTCACCGTCGAGGTGCCACGTCAGAGCTCGTTCGTCTCCCGGGCTGGGGAGAAGCTCGCCCACGCCTTAGATGCCTTCGGGATGGAGGTCGAGGGTCGCGACGCTCTGGATGCAGGGGCCTCTACCGGCGGCTTCACCGACGTTCTGCTGCGACGGGGAGCGCGAAGAGTTATCGCGGTGGACGTCGGCTATGGGCAGCTCGAGTGGTCCTTGAGGCAAGACGCCCGAGTCACGGTCATGGAGCGGACCAACGTGCGGTACCTTTCAGGCGAGGATCTGCTGTTCAGACCGGGTCTGCTGGTTGCCGATCTCTCTTTTATCTCGCTCGTGGTCGCGCTCTCGAATCTCCTCTCGACAACGCCGGCCATAAGCGAGGCTATAGTGCTAGTCAAGCCGCAGTTCGAGGCTGGTCCCAAGCACGTAGGGCGAGGCGGGCTCGTCCGGGACGCTGGAGTGCGCGCGGAGGTGATCCGTAGCGTAGCGGAAGCATTCGAGCCTCTCGGATTCGGGGCGGTGAACGTGACGCGTTCGCCCGTTGCCGGAAGGCGAGCGGGGAACGTGGAGTATCCTCTGCGGCTCTTACGAGGCGCCGAGGCGACGCTCGACGAGGCACAGATCCTCGCGGTGGTGGAGGATAAGCCTTGAGCGAGGCCCCGAAGGCGATACAGAGGGTTGGGATCGTTGCGAACCCCAGTGTGGACGGCAGGTATTCGGAGCGGCTCGTCTCTGTCCTCGGAGAGCGGGGAGTCGAGGTCGAGCGGTTCACGGAGCCCACGGGGGAGAGCCAGGAGAACGGGGAGCTTGACCTCATCTTCGTGCTCGGCGGTGATGGGACGATGCTCAGGGCTTCACGTATGTACCCGGGGAAGGTCCTGCTCGGGGTCAACCTCGGCACGGTTGGGTTCATGAGCGGGATGCGCCCCGAGGACCTCGAGTCGGGGGTGGAGAAAGTCCTTGGCGGCGAGCTCCACGTCCAGGAGTATCGGATGCTCGAGGTTCACTTAAGGGGCGAGGACGAGGTTCGCACAGCGATCAACGACGCCGTGCTCCTCAAGGAGAAGCCGCACCAGATCGCCTCTGTCGAGGTGGCGGTAAACGGAGAGGACCTCGTTTCCTACCAGTGCGATGGGCTGATCGCAGCCACCCCTCTGGGGTCCACGGCCTACGCTCTGTCAGCGGGAGGTCCCCTGATCTCGGGCGACGTGGCTTGTTTTGTTCTCGTTCCCATCGCCCCTCACTCACTGATAAGCCGACCGCTGGTCCTGGGCGAGGATCAGGTCGTAGAGCTTCGGGTGAAGGAGCGTAACGCGCTGCTCTCGCTAGACGGTGGTGAACCCGAGGAGATACCCGCTGGCGAGCATCTCTCGGTGGGGCTTTCCGACGAAAGCGTTAAAATAGGCAGAACCGATGACTGGAGCTGGTGGAGGGCAGTGCGGAGGACGTTTTTGTAAGGAGGTCCTAGAAGAGCAGTGCTCACGGAGATCACCGTCGAAAACGTGGCCCTGATCGAAGAGGCCACCCTCGAGCTCGCCCCCGGCCTCAACGCCATTACCGGCGAGACGGGGGCGGGCAAAACCTTGCTCGCTACCGCCCTCCAGATGCTCCTCGGCGGCCGCGCCCGCGCCGATGCGGTCCGCGCAGGCGCCAAAAGGGCGACCATCGAAGGTACCTTCATTCTCCCTGACGAGGTAGGAGAGAGGATGCTTCGCGAGGCCCTGGGAGACCTGGCCGAGGAAGTGGATGCCGACGAGGAGATCGTGCTGCGGCGGACGCTGACAGAGGAGGGCCGGTCGCGGTGTTACGTGGGCGGGGTAACCGTCCCCGTAAAGGCGCTCGCGGCCTTGGGCGAGCGCCTGGTCTCCTACCACGGACAGCGGGAGCAGGCCCGACTCGTCGACCCTGCCGAGCAGCTCGGTATCCTGGATGGCTTTCTCGATGAGGAG
>JAWWQA010000229.1:0-6632 GCA_033854695.1 Rubrobacteraceae bacterium | reverse complement strand
AACCACTATGTTTTGTCCTGCCTCAAGGGGCAAGTTTGCCGTGGCGACTGCCATCCCGTAGCTGACGGAGGGGATGATCGCCACCCCTTTCGCTTCCCCGCCGATGAGCTCCGCGAACAGCTCCCGGGCCGTCTCCGAGTTCTCGAAGAAGTCGCGTGGGGAGATCTCCCACGGGCGCGATTTCCCCGCGACGGCCTCCTCTCCGGCTGCTCGCACCGTCCGGAGCTGCGGCGACATGTAGGCGCAGTTCAGGTAAGCGACTTCTTCCGGGATCTCGAAGAGCTCCCGCTGGGAACTTAGGGGTGTAAGCATGTTTCCTCCCCGTTTATCCACTCTCTAACGCCTTCAGCAGCCTGTCCATCGAGATCATTGCCCCGCCGAGCACCGCCGGTATCCCACCGCCCGGGTGAACCGACGCCCCAACCCGCCACAGCCAGGGTCGCCTGCGGTCGGAGTACCGGGGCCGATGTAACGGACCACTACGCCACACTGGCCGGATCGCCCCATACAGCGCGCCACCCGCCGATCCCCAACCGCCAAAGTAACGCGGGTGCAGGATCTCGTACTCCCCGAAGTATTCTTCGACGGGGCGCGGCAGCCCGATCACACGCCCCACGCGCTCCATCTCCCGCACCACGAAGGCATCCTCCAGATCGTACTCTCTGCCGTTGGCCGGCATAGTAAGCCCCAGCGCCAGCACACTACTCTCATTGGGATAAGGTTCGCCGGGCCGATAATAGTCTACGAAAGCCATAGCTTCCTTCGGTTCGTTCCCGGCCTCCAAGCTTTGGTATAGCGCCGCTGGCTCCGATGGCAGCACGACACCGTGGGTAGCGACCCCCTCGGGCAGCTCTTCCTCAAGTGCCGCATAGATTGCGACTCCCGAGCAGGTGAGCTTTTTGGGGACGGGCTTCTTACCAGGTATCAGGATGTTCTCCAGCCGGTCGGCGTCGAGGTCGCTCACCACCGCGTCAGCCGCGTGCTCCCCCTCCGCGGTGAGAACTTTCCCCGGCTCGATCCGATAGACAGGCTCTCCCGTTCGTAGCTCCGCCCCACTCGACCGGGCGAGATCCACGAGTGCCAGGATGAGCTCGTAGACCCCGCCGACCGGCGCCCACACTCCGTCCGTCGCCATGATCGCCGGCATGCTGGCGAAGAGGGCCGGTGTCCTCGCGGGTCCTACCCCGGCGTTCAGGGTGTGTATTGCTATAATTTCCCTCAAGCCCTCCGGGAGCCAGTCGAGGCTATCAAGGTAGCTCCTCGTCGTCAGCCTGGCGCCGTAGAGACGAAGGAGCCGCAAGAGCGCCGGACGGAGGCGGGGGTCGTACCAGTCGGTGGTCAGGAGGCTCGTTACTTCCGGCCCAAGCCTGCCGTGGACCCCGACGAACCGCTTCCACGCCCCATGCCAGGGGTGCTCCTCCTCCACCGGCAGCGAGATCTCCTCACCCCGATAGTAGTATCTGCCGACTTCCGGCAGCCGCTTGAGTTTGAGCCCGGCAAGCTCTCGCGCGATATCGCTGCCGCTTCCACCGCCCAGCGTGTCCCAGCGCCATAAGAACTTCTCCCACACTCCAGGGAAGGTGACGATGGCGGGACCGGTGTCTATCCTTTGTCTGTCGAGCACGATGCGTCGGCTCTTGCCGCCGAGGTGGTCGTTCGCCTCGAGGAGCGTAACCTCGTGTCCGGCGTGGCCAAGAAGGGCCGCCGCGGCAAGCCCCCCGATACCGCCTCCTACCACAACTACTCTCCTGCGTGGCATGGTCACGGGTACATTCCCAGGGAGATCGCCCCTACGAGCTGCACCCCGGCTACCGTTCCCGCCACGTAGGGGAAAGCGATAGAGTACCTGTATAGCCGATGCCCCGTCTCCGGCCTCGGTTCACGGTTCAGCATGTACAACAGTCCTCCTGCGTAGATTGCGTTTACCAGCGCCACGAGCGGGCTGGCGAGCGCGAAGCAGATCGTAGCGATCGTCCACCACGCCCCGCTCCAGAGGACCACGCCGGAAACGCCGAGCCGGACGGCCGTCGTCGTAATCCCCACGTTCCTGTCTTCGTCTACGTCCTGGACGGCGTCGAAGGTGTGCTTGGCGGCGCTCCACGCCATCAGCCCTAGAGCCGCCGGCCAGACGACCGGCTCCTTGAGTGAGAGCGGCACAAAGACGAGTGGAAAGGCGTAGGCCGCGTTGCTCAAGGAGTCCAGGTAGGGCCGCGCCTTGAAGCGTAAGGGCGGGGTCGAGTAGCCAACGAAGAGGATGGTATAGAGAAGGATCCAGAAAACAGCCTCGTACGGCAGGATGGAGAGGAAGTAGATCAAGAACGGCACGTTCGTGAGGAGGACGCCACGCCATATAGAGGCGGCCTCTTCCGGTAGGATCTTTGCTCCTTCCAGGGTGCCTTTGCGAGGGTTCCTGGCGTCGGTCTCCTGGTCGAAGACGTCGTTGACGCCGTAGATCAGGAGGTTGAACGGTAAGGTGAGCCAGACGAGGAGCGGAAGGACCTCCCACCGCCACAAATCACCCGTCAGCCACAGTCCGACCACTGCGGGTCCTACGGTGTTGATCCAGAGCACCGGTCGCGAGATGTGAAAGAGCCGTCCGATCACGCACCCAATATACCAGCCGGGAGGTTCGCATCTGAGATACCATGTAGCGGTGATCTCGCAACGCCTGCGCGCCCCCCGACTACTCCTGGCCGCGAGCGCCCTCTTCTTCGGCGCTGCCTACTTCACCATACGCTTCCCGGATACGCCCGGCGCAGGCGCGGGCTCCTTCGTCTCCACCCTCCTCATAGCCTTGCCGTCCTTCGTCGCCCTGTGGCGCTACCTCGGACCGAAGAGTGCAGCCATCTCGCTCCTGTCCTTGAGCGCCTGCGGCTTCGCCATAGAGATCATCGGCGTTGCGACCGGTTTCCCGTACGGCCTCTTCTACTACGGAGACTCTTTAGGCCCAAAGCTTGCCAACCTCGTCCCGTACTTGCTGCCCCTCTCCTGGGTACCGCTCGTCCTCGGCGCCGTCACCGCAACCATGCCGGAAGGTAAGATCGGTCCCTGGCGCCGCGTCCTCTGGGTTTTCTCTGCTGCGATCTTCCTCACCCTCGTGGACGGCGTCCTGGATCCCGGGGCCGTCTATCTGGGGTTCTGGATGTGGCCGGAGGGCGGCCCGTACTACGGCGTGCCGGTAAGCAACTACCTTGGTTGGCTTCTCTCCAGCTCTCTGGCCGCCGCCATTCTCCTCGCCATCGGGCGTCAAAGGTGGGAGAGCGTCCCGCCTCCGCCCGGTCTCCTGGATAGCGCCCTCATCGCTGTAGCCTTCTGGGTCGGGGTTGCTCTTTTCTCCGGGCTTCTCTTTCCGACGGTGCTGGGGACCGCGATCTTCTCCTACTTGCTCCTTCGCCGGGCGCGACTCGCTATGCTCGTAGTGATTGGTGAGTCGGGGTATAAAGGCGAGAGAGACAACGATGAACGGAGGTTAAAGGTATGAAATGGGCGACGGCTATATCCCGCAACACGGTCTTTGAGGATGCCGTGCTCGAGTGCGTGGGGGAGGTCCGGGAGCGGCTCGGCCCCGGTCCCGTCACGCTCGCCTTGGCCTTCATTACGCCGCACTTCGCGGAGTTTTATCAAGGATTGCATAAAACCCTGGCGAAATCCCTCGGACCCGAGACGCTACTCGGTTGTTCGGCGGGCGGTGTGATCGGGGGTGGGGAGGAGGTCGAGCAGTACCCGGCGGTGACCCTCACGGTCGCCCGGCTCCCTGACGTTACGGTGCGCCCGTTCCACCTGGAGGGGACGCTTCCGGATCTCGACGGGCCGCCGGACTCCTGGGAGAGCTTGCTCGGCGTGAAGCGGGCCGAGGAGCCACAGTTCGTACTGCTCGCGGATCCCTTCAGCGCCCGACCGGAGGCGCTGCTCGCCGGCCTCGACTACGCCTTCCCGAGCTCGGCCAAGATCGGGGGCTTGGCCAGCGGTGCGACCTCGCCTGGCCTGAACGCTCTCTTCCTCGACGGCGAGGTCTATGACTCGGGCATCGTGGGTGTCGCTTTGAGCGGCAACGTGGTCGTGGACACCGTCGTCGCCCAGGGCTGCAGGCCCGTCGGCGATCTGATGCAGGTCACGAGGTGCAGGGGAAACCTCATCTTCGAGCTTGACGGGCGGACGGCTTTCTCGGCCATCGAGGAGCTCTTCGAGACTATGAACGAGCGCGACCGCGGGCTTGCGGGGAGGTCTCTGTTCCTGGGCGTCGTCATGGACGAGTTCCGGGAGGAGCCCAAGGCGGGGGATTTCCTGGTCCGGAACCTCATCGGTATCGACCCGAAGGGCGGGGCCGTCGCCGTCGGCGAGTACCTGCAGGAGGGCACGCGCGTCCGCTTCCACCTCCGCGACGCCGACACCTCTGCCGAAGACCTCCACGCCGTGCTCACCGGCTACGAGAGTACCCTGCCCCAAGAAGACGCTATCTCTGGTGCCCTCCTCTTCTCCTGCTTGGGACGCGGCGAGCACCTTTACAAAAAGCCAAACTTCGACACCGGCGTCTTCAAGCAGCACCTGGGCGACGTGCCGGTCGGCGGCTTCTTCTGCAACGGAGAGATAGGCCCCGTCGGCGGCGCGACCTTTCTGCACGGCTACACCTCCTCCTTTGGCCTCTTCCGCCCCCGGGAGCCGGGTAGGATCGAAGGCATCCAGGCCCACAGGTAGGCGAGCTGCGTGACCCCGAGCCACGCCAGCCGGAGCCGCGAGACGCCATGCTGCAAGAGCCCGAGCCGCGAGAGCCTGAGCCGCTTGCCTAGCCGGAAATCTCCACCACATCATCAGTATGTAGTCAAGCTCGGCCAGCACGAACGGAGAGATAAGCAGCGGTGCGGTGGCATGCTCCAGTGCCTCCCTGGGAACCTGGTGTAAGCGCTGGTCGGTGTCGACGGCGGCCAACAAGCCGCTGCTGTCCAGGATCAGCGCCACTCGCCAAAGCCGCGCAATTCCTCATCGAACTGACCTGCTCCCCGAAAACCGATCCAGCTACTATGAGAGTCCAACCGCCCGAACCGGGCAGGAGAAGGAGGACTCTTGATGAAGAAAAGACACACCCCAGAGCAGATCGTCCGCAAGCTACGCCAGGTCGACCAAAAACTCGCCTTGGGTGCCTCGGTTCCGGAGATCGCCAGGGAGCTTGGCGTAAGCGTGGCGACCTACCACCGCTGGAAAAACCAGTACGGTGGGATGAATCCAAGCGAGGCCAAGTGCCTCAAGGAGTTCCACGTAATCGAAGGTGATCTGCTTCCTGTGTACATCGAAACCGCCTACAATATCCATCCGGGGCCTCCTGCTCTAGTATCTTCACGCTTTGATGGGATAGCTATAAAGGAGTAAATCTATGTAACATGACTCCATGTTCACCCGCTTTGCTAAGTGGACTTTGCTGCAGGACACCCAGCTACTTTTGTTGCTGCCGTGCTTATCATCCTCGTTTGGGCTGTCACCGGCCCCATATTCGAGTTCAGTGACACCTGGGAGCTGTTCATAAAACCAGCACGACGATCATCACTTTCCTCATGGTACTCCTCATCCAGAACACTCAAAACAGGGACAGTGCTGCGATGCAACTGAAGCTGAATGAACTGATCCGAGCGATAAACGGGGCGCATAACGGTCGTTTAGATCTTGAGGAGCTATCGGATGAAGAGCTAGATAGGATCAAGAGTCATTATGAGACGTTGGCTCGAAAGTCCAGGGAAGAGCTGAGGCGAGGCCTTAAGGACACGGGAACCATCGAAGTGCCGAGCAGCTGATTCACGACCACCCTTGTGGGACACAATCGCTCCTCCTCAAGAGACTGCTGAGGGCGTACGCGTAGGGGACGGGATGCCGCTATAGTTCGTTTCGAAGCAGCAACGGGACATTGTTCTTCGCACAATGGAGAATTTCCGACAAGCTCCCCAATTTCCTCGGGAGGAGGCCGCCGGGCATCAGGGTGTCGAAAGGCCCGGCCAACCTCAGCGCCGTTCTTGTCGAGGTAGAGATAGAAAGCCGCCGGGCCACAGGCATCGAGCGTGTATAGAGAACACGCGTAGAGTGCAGCTATAGACGTGAGAATGGGTTCTCGAGAACTGTCTTCATCCTGGCGAAAGAAAACCCGGCGACGGGCACTTCTGATGCCCACCCATCGCCGGGTTCATTACATTAACCGGGGGTGTGTGACGGTTGTGCAGGCCGTGTATGACACTCCCCCGGAAGGGAAAACCCTAGCCTATTCTATCCAACTACCTCCGCCGCCGCAGCACTGCGTATCCAAGCAGGCCTCCTCCAACCAGCAAGGCAGCAGCGGGCAAGAGCACCGACGAGCCAATTGGCACACCACCGCTCTTGGGGAGCGGCTGGGTAGATTCCATCTGCACGGTCATCTCCGTCTGGGCCATGGCGGTTGGCACCAGGATCAACATGGCCACCAGAGCGACCACGACCAAATAAACTATTCTCTTCACGAACGTTTTCCTCCTTCTATTCCCTTAGCGTTTCTCTGCATGGCCTGCACCAAGCCTCTTTAAGGATACACTGTAGCTTAATATTGGGTCTGATGAAACCCTTATTTAAGATTTGATCCCTATTAGGAAACTCTAAGAAGTCTCTTTGCCAAAGAG
>JAWWQA010000228.1:0-3517 GCA_033854695.1 Rubrobacteraceae bacterium | reverse complement strand
ACAGAATGCTAGAAGGCATCCCAATGCACCGCTTCGGCAACCCGGAGGACATAAAGGGCGTGGTCCTGTTCCTCGCCTCACCCGCTGCGAACTACGTAACCGGACAGACAGTGGTCGTGGATGGCGGCGCGACGGCTTGGTAGCAAGGGGCCTTCGGCCCCGCCGTCAGCCATTAGCTTTCAGCCATCAGCTCTTGCTCCCATGGTGCTCGCGACATCGTGCGACGTAGCGATAACGCGCGTTAGAAGAGACCGGTAAGGACGCCGAGCGCGGTGGGTAGTCCAGCGCAGTAGGAGGCGAAAACGCGCGGCGGATACGCCTTCAGCCCTTAGCTGACAGCTGATAGCAATTCATCTCCTAATGCGATGCACCGTCACGCTGCTGTCGCTCGTCAACCGCTCCCAAAGACCTTTTGGTTCGTCGCTCAGGCGTTCGCTAATTGGCGCGTCAGGATCCGCCGTGCGTTCGGGCGCGCGCTCCTCCGGAGTGCCGGTAAATTCCTCGTCCTCCACGCGCTCTGGTGCGCCTTCCTGGGGTTCTTCCGAAGCTGGGATAGAGGGCCCCAGCGTCTCGGCCCGCTCTTCTGGAACCGTCTCCACCCGGTCGTCAGGGCCCAAGCGGTCGGCGGAATCTTCGGTAATGTCGGGACCCTGAACCTCGTGATCTGGCGAAGGCCGTAAGCTTTCCAGCCCGAAGTAGGTGCGGACGTGGTTCTCGAGCTCGGGCGTCAGCTCCTCGCTCCTGCCGAAGTGGGGGGCGTGCCTGATCGTATCGGCAGGCTCGGAGACCTCGATCAGGTGTCGCCTGTCGTTCACCCGAACGATCTCTACCGGGACCAGGGTGGAGTTCGTCCCGAAGAGGCCCATCTTCACGCCAACGTACAATACCCGATCGCTCTCGTCCAAGAGAAGATCGTCTACCTTACCGATCTTCTCGTAGTGCGAGTCGTAGACGTTGTACTCCTGTCCTCCCTCCCTGAGCCCCGCAAACGGGTCTACCCCGCCTCTTCCATCCACAACTCCTCCTCTCTGCGAACTTTATCCTCCAACCCCAACTTTAACTTACTCAGATCTCTCGAGCACAGAAACGATGTTACCGTCTGTGCCGTCTGGTACCCAGGACGCCGGCTTAAGTGTGAAGGCTCCTGCTGTATGATTGCCCCGGTCCCACATCTATGCTCTAATCCGATGAGTCTTGTTAGGTTAAGTGAGTGGAGGGACAAGAAGCGATGAGCACCACCGACGAACTTCTACAGAACAATGAGACCTATGCGGAGTCCTTTGAGAAGGCCGATCTGCCGCTGCCCCCCGCCAAGGGCGTGGCCGTGGTCGCATGCATGGATGCCCGCCTGAACGTCTACGGGATGCTGGGGCTCCAAGAGGGTGACGCGCACGTGATCCGGAACGCGGGCGGAGTGATAACAGACGATGAGATCCGCTCCTTGACGATCTCGCAGCGGCTTTTGGGTACCCGCGAGATCATTTTGATTCACCACACCGATTGTGGAATGCTCACGTTCACCGATGACGAGGTGAAGGCTCAGATCCAGGAGGAGGTGGGCATAAAGCCCGAGTTCGCTATGGAAGCTTTCTCCGACCTGGAAGAGGACGTGCGCCAGTCCATCGCTCGGATCCAGGCCAGCCCGTTTATACCCAACAAGGAGAGCGTGCGCGGTTTCGTCTACGAGGTCGAAACCGGGCGGCTGCGAGAGGTAGCCTGACCTGAGCGGTTGTCGAGCGGGAGTAAACTCTGTGTGCAAGTCTAGTTGGTGAGACGTTGCAAGGAGCGTAGCGGCGAGAGGCTCACTTGCTGGCACAGCCAGATGACCAGGGGATGGCTCGAGACCTTGCGCAGCCAGGGCGAGCACAGCTGCCAGCGGTCGCCTGCCCAGACCTTCTTTAAATCGTACCGTCCGACCATTTGGGCGATGGCCGTCTCGATCCTGCAACGCTTCTGCACCAGAAAGCGAGGCCAGGCCCGCTTCTCTTTCTTCGAAGACTTGTAAGACGTCAGCAAACGCAACCCCCGGTCGCCGAGCCGCTCGGTGAGGTTGGGATTGTGGTAGTTCCTGTCGCCTAAAACCCAACCCTCCGCGACCTCGCGCAGTTTTTCTGCAACGTGAAGGTCGTGAACTATCGCGGGAGCTAGGCTCACAGCACAGATCACTCCCGGCCACGACACCCACAGATGAGCTCTTAAGCCGTAGAAGGTCTGCTTCGCCATCTCGTCATAACCGAAAGCGGACTCCTCCGCCAAGAGCCTGCACCGGTAAGCCCGAGCGAACCGGCACACCTCAACCGGGAAGCTGTCCACCAAAGAGAGTGAAGCCTCAAAGCGGACTCGGTCTCCCGGGAAAAATTGCCCGGCCAAATCGGGAAACCATCCCCTACCTCCTGGGGAAGCTCTTACGCTAGGGTTCAGGTTGAAAGGACTGCTACGCACTAGCGTCGACGCCGGGATAGGTGGGAGGCAGCGGGAAGGAGATGTTACGTAGAAGGCACTGTATGAACCACAAAGAGACGCTGCAACTCTGAACAATGCTTACTACTGAGCAGAGAAAAGAAAGGAGAGCAATCTATGGAAGGCGTGCAGGATCTGGAGCGAGCCCGTATGTCCGACAAGGTTTGGACGGCGGGGGTGCTCTGCGCTATAAGCGGAGCCGGCTGGCTGGTGAACGGCGTACTGTCGTTGGTGATGAGCCAGCCGGACGGCGCGGCGTTTGCCATCTCGGGGGTGTTCTGGATCATCATCCAGTTGCTACTCTTGATCGGCGTGGTTGGGCTGGCACTCTCGGGTGCGGCGCCAGGGTGGTTCGGCGGGATCTCCCTCGGCATCGCCCTGCTCGGGCGGGCGGACTTCGTGGCGGCGGAGATCCACTCGCTCTTCATCGGATATGATTCGGATCTGCTGGCGCTCGGGGCCCTGATCACGGCGGTGGGCATGACGCTCGTGGGGATCGCGGTGCTTCGCGCGAAGCGCTGGGGAGGCTGGGAGAGGTTCACGCCGCTTCTTGCCGGAGTTTACCCCTTCGTGGTGATGTTCCCCTTCATATTCATCACGGACGAACCAAGCCAACTGGCGATCGCGGGTTGGGGGCTGCCGTGGCTCCTTCTCGGCTACGCCATCTGGACGAACACCCGTGAGCGGCGAACGTCGCAGCCCGCACCGGCAGCACAGTAACCGTATGCACGCTACTTTTAAGTAGGAAACCGAATGTCCACTTACGTCGTTCTGTTGAACTTCACCGACCAAGGGATTAGAACCGTCAGGGACACCTTGGACCGGACCGAGAGAGCCGCCCAATGGGCGCAGAAGCACGGAGGGAGCATCGAGCAACTCTACTGGACGGTAGGTCCCTACGACCTCGTTGTCATCCTGGAGGCGCCGGATGATGAGTCCGCCACCTTCTTCCTGCTAGAGTCCGGTTCCACAGGGAACGTTCGGACCACCACGCTTCTGGCTTTCGAGTGCGAAGAGATGAGGGGCATTATCGAGAGGCTTGGCTGATTCCTGGGCT
>JAWWQA010000227.1:0-13363 GCA_033854695.1 Rubrobacteraceae bacterium | reverse complement strand
CGCCTTCGAGGAGTATTACAGCCTGTATGACGGACTGGCTTACTTCCGCATCAACCCGCTGGGAGCGTATCTGCTGGGCCAGGCCGGCGAGTATGTCCCTTCCCAACCACTCGATGCCCCGCTCTTCAACATAGATCCCACACTCCTCCTCACGCTAAAAGACCCGGACGCACTCACCCCGAGCCTGCGCAACCAGCTCGGGCAATGCGTCCTCGAACAAGACCGTGAGCATTACCGGCTCGACACGCAACAGGTCTTGAACGCCCTCGAATCGGGGAGCGAGCTCGAACACATAGCCGAATTCCTCGACCAGCGGAATGAAGGTTCCTTACCAGTTCAAGTAACAGACTGGCTAGAAGAGATCCAGGACAACACCCGCGCCTTTAAAAGCGACGGAACCGCCGTGCTGGTCAAGGTTCGTTCGCGGGAGTTGCTAGATCTTGCCCTAGAAGATCCCGTCTTGAGCAAGTTCGCCAAATCGCTCGAAGGACGCACCCTGGCCATCCGGACGAACAGGGAGAAAGCATTCCGTGAGCGCCTTAAAGAATTGGGCTACCTGTTATATTAGCTATCAGCTTTCAGGTTGGCTCTAGCCATACTTCTCTCTTCGTCCTCTTTTCGTCGCCGCGGGGACAGCGATTGACTCGCTCGAAGGCTTGGGCGCCGCTTTACGCCGCCGGCCTCGGTCCGCGGTTGCGCTGCCGCTCTTTGTCTTAAAGGCGATTGCTGGCCGTTGACTGCTTCATCCGCCGAGCCCCTCGCGCGTGAACCGCAGCGCGTCGCGCATACGCTTCAGGATCACCCCGGGATCGGGGGTGCCTAAAGGCCAGGGCTTGAGCTCCAGGCTCACCACGCCCGGATAGTCGCTCTCGCCGAGTCGAGTGAGGAACTGCTTGAGCGGGAGCCTGCCCTTGCCAGGGAGCCGGTGCTGATCACCCCCGGTACAGTCCGAGTCGGAGAGGTGGACGTGGCGGAGTTGATCCTTCAAGGTTTCCCACGCCTGCATGAGGTCCACCCCGCTCGCACCAACGTGGCTGGTATCGAGGGTGATGTCGCCCAGACCCAGCAGATGCTCGGGACGATGGCAGCTGCGCCGCCTTATGCTGAAGACCCGCTTCTTCCGGCCCCTGGCCATGTTCTCGACGGCAACTGCGACGCCCTGCTGGCGGGCTTTCTTGAGAGGACCCTCCCTCCACCTCCGGAGCGGCCGTCCAGGTGGTGGCGGATGAACGACGACGACGGGCGAGCCAACCTTGACGGCTAGCCTGGCGCTGCGCACCATGGTCTCGCCGGGCTCCAGCCTCCAGGCGCCCCCATACAGCGGCGTGTGCAAGGCGAGAACGGGGATGCCATGCTTCTCGGCGAGGTGGTTAAGGTAGGCGTCCTGGTGAGTATCCCAGCGCTCGTCCATCATGATCTCGACCCCGTCGTACCCCGCCTCGGCAGCCCAGCCGTAAGAGCGATCCAGGCCAAACGGGTATAGCGAACCGGTGCTGAAGATTACCGATACTGTCACTAGCTCCGCTCCTCCCGCCTTATCTCCAAGAACTGCTCCACGGTCGAGGGCGAGTGGTTCTGATAATGGTTATTCGCGTACGCGAAGACGGTCTTACCCTCTTCGAGGAACCGGTCCACCACTCCAGACCACCAGCGCAAGTCTTCGGTCCGGTCCTTTTTCGGGTGAGTGTGGCCCGAGGGGAACTCGCGGCGGTTCCCGAGCCACCGTATGTAGGCGAAATCCGCAGTCGCCTCGTCGAGCCGGGGCATATCCGGGTAGTCGACGAGGGTGAGGGCTGCTCCATGCTCGCGCAACAAGTCGGCGAGGTCCGAGTCGAGCCAGCTCTTGTGTCGTACCTCTACGGCATAGGAGGGCCCTTCGGGAAGCTCTCGCAGGAATGCGTCCAGAGCACCTATACCTTCGACCGTGAAACCAGGCGGGAGCTGGAGGAGCAAGGGTCCGAGTCTATCGTCCAGGCCCTGCATAGTGCGAACGAAGCTCTCGGCGACATCCTTGGAGTCGACAAGGTTGCTTTCGTGTGTGATCTCCCGCGGGAACTTGGCGGCGAAGAGGAATCCTTTGGGTGCGATCTTACGCCACCGCTCCACTGTCGAGCGTCTCGGAATCCCGTAGAAGGTCGAATCTATCTCCACCGTCGCGAAGTGCTTGACGTACTCTGCGAGCCTCCCGGCGGGCGAGGTTCCCGGCGAATACACCGTCCCCTCCCAGTCCGCGTAGGACCAGCCGGAGGTGCCGAGGTACAGGCCCTCTTCCGGCGGGGCTATCTCCCCCGCATCTTCCTCAAAAAGCTTGCTCTGCTGGGGATCATCCATAGTACGAAGCCCGGATGCTAACACAGGATGTAGGGCCGCAGTGAACGCCCGCCCAACACGCGCCACGCGAATATACTACATTGGACGGATGGAGCACGCACGCGGAGAGGGGAAAAGGGCATGAAGGTCTTCTACTCAGACCACTTCGTGCTCCCGCTGCCGGAGGGTCATCGCTTCCCGATGGAGAAGTACTCGATGCTCCGCGAGAGGGTCGAGCAGGACAACATCTGCGGACCTGGGGAGCTGCGCACCCCCCACGCGGTCACGGACGAGGAGATCCTACGTGCCCACGACCCTGGTTATCTGAAGAAGGTCGTCAGCGGCACACTCACCGATAAGCAGATGCGCAGGATCGGGTTCCCCTGGTCTACCAGGATGGTAGAGCGCTCGCGCCGGGCCTCGGGCGGAACTCTAGACGCCTGCCGAATCGCCCTCGAAGAGGGCTTCGCTGCGAACCTGGCAGGCGGCACCCACCACGCCTTCGCTGACCGCGGCGAAGGCTTCTGCGTCTTGAACGACTCCGCTATCGCTGCGCGTGCCTTGAGGGCCGAGCGGCTCGTGGAGAAGGTGGTCGTTATCGACACCGACGTCCACCAGGGCAACGGCACAGCGTCTATCCTGCAAGGAGACCCTTACGTCTTCACCTTCTCCATCCACGGCGCGAAGAACTACCCTTTCCGCAAGAAGGAGAGCGACCTCGACGTACCGCTCCCTGACGAGTCCGACGACGACACCTTCCTAGCGGCGCTCTCCGAGGCCCTGGAGCGGGTGCTGGACCACGCGTCCTGGGACCTGGCGATCTTCCTCGCCGGCGCCGATCCTTTTGAAGGCGACAAGCTCGGCCGGCTCTCGGTTACGAAGCAAGGACTCGCCGAGCGCGACCGGATGGTGCTGGAAGGCTGCCGGGAGCGAGGCATCCCTGTCGCTGTGACGATGGCCGGCGGCTATGCAAGAAAGGTCGAAGACACGGTGGAGATTCATTTCCAGACCATACAACGGGCCGTGACACTCCACGAGCTAGAGAAAGGAACCGTCTATGGATAATGTGTCCCCCGTCTGCATCGTGCTTGGCGTGGATAGCGACCTCTCCCCCGGCTCCCGTTTGTGAGCAACTCCTGAGGTAAGAGGAATCCTATCGTTATGGAATCTTGCCTGATTATCGGTGCCGGCCTCTCCGGCCTCGTGGCCGCCCGGACCCTCAAGGACGCGGGTGTGCGCGTCACAGTCCTCGAAAAGGAAGAGAAAGTCGGAGGCCGCATGAGAACCGATGTCGTGGAGAACGGCGTCTTCGATCACGGTGCTCAGTTCTTCACCGTAAGATCCAACCGCTTCGAAGAGATGGTTGAAGCTTGGATCTCCGCCGGTGTCGCCGAAGAGTGGACTCGTGGCTTCGCCGACTCGAACGGCGAGTACCAAGAAGACGGATATCCGCGCTACAAGGGCACGCACGGCATGAGCGCCATCACCGGGTACCTGGCCCAGGATCTCGACGTGCTAACCGGCGTGGAGGTCAGCGGGTTACGACGGGGTGAGAGCTGGGAGGTCATCGCGAGAAGTTCCACCCATAGCGCCGACGCTCTGGTCCTCACCGCCCCCACCCCATCCGCGCTCGCGCTCGTGGACAGCAACGGCATTCTCCTACCGCCCGAGGCGCGAGAGGTCCTGGAAGGCATCGGCTACGAGCCGTGCATCGCGGTAATGGCGCTCCTCGATGGTCCCGGCAAGGTACCAGAGCCGGGCGGAGTACAGGTTGGAGGCGACCCCCTTTTCTGGATCGCCGACAACCGGAAGAAGGGCATCTCCGAAGTTCCCGCGATCACTATCCACGCTGGCCCCGAGTTCAGCCGCGAGCATGCGCACACTGAAGACGCCAGGGTCGCCCACCTGCTCCTGGAGGAGGCGAAGGATTACGTAGGAGCGGGGGTGAAGGCAACCGCGGTCTACCATTGGGAGTACAGCATGCCCACCAAGCCCCACAAAGAGCCGTTCGTCTACGTCGAGGGACCACCACCCCTCGTCTTCTGCGGCGACGCCTACGCTGGACCGAAGGTAGAAGGAGCGGCGCTCTCCGGCCTCGCCGCTGCCGAGAAGCTTCTCGAGAACGCGTCTCTTACATGAGCCCGTAGGTAGTCCGGTGCAATACGTCCTCTCCCCCGATCATAGCGAAGCCAAGAACCAAGCATAGACAGACGCAGCTACAAACGTGCTCTTCACTCCTCTAGTCACTGGTGATTACCCACAACTCGAGAACATACAAAGAAGCCCCGCTGTAGTGTAGTAAAGAGAAAGTAGCACAACCAACCTTCACCACAGGAGGCGGAGCTCTATGGTCCCGCGCAGCATCGTGGCCGGTGAGAGTTAGGTTGTCACCGCGATGGCTCAGACTCTGAGGCGCCACCAATCACAACGATATGGAACGTTGGATCGGAGTGTTTTGTGCTCGAGAAGTATCTTGAACGTCTACACCCACGCCGCGCCGCCTCCCTTTACCTCACAATCCTTCTCACCAGCTCTAACATGGACGCCTGGCTTCCCGCTGGCGGCTGGTTCCCAGAAGTGGTACATATAACCTATATGGCACATAAAATTCAAGACGAGAGAAGGGTGGGCTCTTGGGGAACAGAAGAGTAGCACTAAAGCCGCACGCAGCCAAGATCCGGCGCTGGGTCGACGAGGGACGGGGGGACGATTGGATCGCCCAGGAACTCAACACCACGCCGTCGAGTGTTCAGAGCTTCCGGTCGCGCAACTCGATCTACCGCCGCGACCCTGTCCGTCGTGGACGGCTCTCGGAGCATCCCGTAGTTCTCGAAGAGAACGAGGTGGGCATAGTGCTTAAAACAGACGCCCGCGAGTCCGAGGTATTCGTCAACGAGTGGCGCGGCTACCTCGGCCGCAACCCGCAGGATCTGCAAATTGTCGTTACCCAGGACCGCATCTACCTGGAGAAGGTCCGCTGAACTTGCCTGGTGAGGAGCCCCAGGTCGAGCTGATCCTCCCCCTCGCAACCGCCGAAGCCCTCCATACTGCCCTCGAAGATCTGCTCGAGGTCGGCCGCGACGACGCGGCCTTAGAACGGGCATACCGCATCCTCGCCTGGCGCATACTGGCCGTCAAGGAAAGCGCTGGTCTCACCGGCCGGATGGCCCGGCTTGCCCGCGAAGCCAGAAGCCTGGAGCAGTACGAAGCCGCCCGAGACAAAGCTTTGGGTCCCATACTCGATGGTCTGGAGAACGCCGAGAACCGGGATCCATAAATGGACCAACCCCCTTCTGGTTCAGAGACACGCCCGCGCGTGAGCCGCGGGCTTCGTCTTTTCGTGTGTTACCCTCTCGGCAAGTCCGCTCGTCCCTAGAAAGGTTTTCAAATGGAGGAATTGGCCGCCCTGGTACAGGCTTTGCTCATAATCCTCTTCGTGGGGGGTTTATCACTCCTGGCCCAGTGGAGCCGAAAAAATCAGGGGGCGCAGATCAGCCTGATAGTCATTCTCCTCTTCGTCTCCTTCCTGGTGCTGGCAGTGGGCGCGCTGGTCGCGATAGTGGGGTGGTCGAACACGGTCTCCTCGGACGTGCCACCGGGACTTGTCGTGGGTTCGGCTTTCACGCTCGTGCTCGCCGGTCTCGCGGGGTTCGCCCTTTGTATCCTTCCGCTCCGGAAGATTACCGGACACCTCAAGATGGTGGGTTACGAAGGATTCGCGCCCGCTGAGAGCAGTCCCATAGAAGAGAGGTCTTTTGAAGGTTGGTGGTCAGATCCGCCAGTTTTCTTCGCACTCTGGATGTTTGTCAACACCCTGGCGTTTAGCGTGGTCTTCCTTCTGGGCTTCGCGGTAGAGCCGGAAGCAGTCGGTTCCGCCCTCTCTTCGACGGGGAGGCTCTCATTTTTCACAGTCTTTGTGGGTCAGCTTCCTTTTGTAGTCATAGCTCTTTGCGGGGTGGGGCTCAATGTGCAGCGCAACTTCAGAGAGGCCGTTGCCCGGCTCGGGTACGGGCCTATCACCCTGCCCCAGCTCGGGATCGTAGCCCTGTTCGTCGTCGGGGCGCTCCTCCTCTCGTACGCTGCCGACACCCTCTTCGCAACCCTGCAGCCCGACCTCTACGATCGGGTCGGACAGGTATCGGAAGTCCTCTTCAGCCCCGAGGGCCTGAGCCCCGTCTCGGCGATCCTCTTCGCGCTTCTCATCGGTGTCGGGGCGGGCGTCGGCGAGGAGACTCTCTTTCGGGGGGCTCTTCAGCCCCGCCTGGGTATAACGCTTACCTCCGTGCTCTGGGCTTCCATACACGTCCAATACGGCCCGAGCCTACTCCTGATCTACATCTTCGTCCTCTCCATCGGCCTTGGCATCTTGCGCAGGCGTGTCAACACCACTGCCACCTTCCTTGCTCACGCTGGCTACAACTCTCTGGGAGTGCTCCTGGCGTACTTCTTCGGCATCTAAGTAGTTTTACAGCTCGAGCTCGTCTGACCACTCCTCGACGACGAAGCGGCCCGCCTCGTCTATGTGTACGTGATACAGAAGATCAAAGCCCTCCTCGGGATCTGGCACTCGTAGCCGCTTGTAGGTACTCAGAATCCCCGTCTCCGGGATGCGGGCATTGCCCGAACGCCGGCTGTTTCTAGCGAGCGCTTCCTTCACCTGCGAGCGGAAGTAGTAGCCGGCGACGCGGAAGCCGTTGGAACGGGCCGGACCTATATACCTGGCGCGCTCGTCGGCCGAGGGGTTGGTGTTGTCCACGACGAAAGGTTGTTTGACCTCGATGCAGGCTCGCAGAAGGATACGCTCCCGGTGACGAGTCTTCAGCATGTCGAGGTTTATGCGCAGGTGGGTGTCGAAAAAGCGTTCGCAGTAAAAAGAAGATTTACCAGAGGCCTGTATCCCGACGAAGATGACCGCCTCCACCCGTAACCGGTCGCGGGATCTGCTTCTTCAGGCGGCCAGCGTGCCCGCTACGGGGGTTGCGGTGGTAGCCTCGACCTTCAGAGTAGCAGCGATGCGGAGGAGGAGATCCCCCACCTCGATTCCAAGGCCCTCCGCGACGCTCTCGAGCACCCGAGAGGAAGGATCTTTCTCACCGCGTTCGATCTCCGCAAGGTACGAGATGGAGACGTGCGCGCCTTCGGCGACCTGCCGCAAAGTGAGTCCACTCTCGGTGCGGATGGCCCTCAGCGTCTCGCCGATGGCCGAGAGCAGATCCGTCTTCCTTGGCGACGGGTGGATCTCCAGGGTCTTCATAATAGAGATTCTATACCCCTAACCGCACAAGAGGCAACCCACCCGCCAGCTCCTTGACGAGCCGCACCTGCTCGGCGTCCGTCTCCGGGGTCGCGTACGGCGTCTCCATCACCGCCGGAACCCCCGGCAATTCTCTGAAAAACTCAACCCATGCCCCTTCCGAGACCTGGCCTCTCCCGATCCTCTCGTGCCCGTCCCGGTGGCTCCCGAGCCCATTCCTGGGATCGTTGAGGTGAAAGAGGGCCACGCGGTCCCCCAGAGTTGCTCTGATCTCCACCGCGACCTCCCGGGCGCCCTCCGGTGTCGACAGATCGTAGCCTGCTACGTAAGCGTGCGCCGTGTCCACGCACACCCGTACCCCAGCCCTCTCTGCGATCCCGCCCAGAGCATCGAACGTAGCGCATAACTGCGTCCCCGCGCCTACCGAGTTCTCGACTATGGGCTCCGCCGCCCCATTCTCCATCGCTGCAAGCTCCCGCGCCTTAAAGAGCCCTTCTACGAGCCACTCCGTGCCCTTCTCCTCGCCGTCGCCCGCGTGGCTTCCCGAGTGGACCACCACGACATCGGCGCCCAGAGAGCCTGCCGCTACGAGCTCTGCCGCGAGTGCTTTGGCCGAGCGTTCCCGGTGCTCGGGGTTCGGGGAGGCGAGGTTTATCAGATACTTCGCGTGCACGACCACGGGCGAGAGCCCGGTCTCCCGTGCACCCTCGACGAAGACTTCGGCGTCGAGGCGGCGTCTGGGTACTGCCCAGCCCTGCGGGTTCGAGACGAAGATCTGAACCGTCTCTAACGCCTGCTCCCGTGCAAGACGCAGGGTCTTCTTCAGGCCACCCGAGGTAGGAAGGTGCCGTCCTATTCTGTTCGTGCGCGCTCTGGCTTGCGCTGCTGGTCCGGTCATGCTGGGGGATTTTATAGTGCACACGACCGGTTCGTTGTGAGAGATATAATCCAGTAGAAATTCTGTATAGAGCAAGGGAGAAGTTTGCATGACGCTCGAAGGCAAAGTCGCAAAGATATTGGGCAAAGGGGAGATCGTTCTGAACCGGGGCCGCTCGCACGGCGTCCGCCAGGGTATGCTCTTCGAGATCTTCGCCCCCGAGGGCGAGGAGGTCTGGGACCCGGACACCGGAGAGACCCTGGGAACCGTCGAGGACGTAAAGGCCAAGGCAGAGGTCACCGAGGTCAAGGAGAAGCTAGCCGTCGCCCGCATCTTCGACGCCGACTCGCCCTTCGGTGCTGCCGGCGGCGCCGGCTTCGGTGACCTGCAGGAGAACCTCCAGCGCATGTTCCAGCAGATGTTCGGCGAGAACGTCCAGGTCCAGGGCTTCGGGACCACCGGAGGAGGCCACGGTGACGGACCCGACCTCGAGAGCCTCTTCGGCGGTCCCCTGGAAGACGTTACCAAGGTCCAGGTCGGCGATGCCGTCCGCGAGATAAAGCGCCAATAGCGCCGGCCTCCTCTACTTACCGCTTGCCCTTCTCCCGCATTCCAGTAACCTTTGGTCTCATCACTGTCTGTGTCCTGGTGTATCTGCTCATAGCCCTCCAGGGCGCGAGAGAAGGGGTGCCGCTGAGCGTCGGGCTCGTGCAGCAGCCGGGGGACGTTTTGAACCTCGGCGCGCTAGTCCCGGCGCTGGTGGCGGAGGGCGAGTGGTGGCGTCTCGTCACGAGCGCCTTTTTGCACTCGGGCTTCGTGCACCTGGGAATGAACATGCTCTCCCTGTACTTCCTGGGCTCCTTCGCGGAGATCTCCTTCGGACGAAGCCGCTTCTTGGCACTGTATTTCATCAGCGGGATCGGCGGTGGTCTCGCCTACCTGTACTTCGGGCCCTTTAACGCTCCCGCGGTCGGAGCGTCCGGCGCCATCTTCGGCCTGTTAGGCGGCGTGTTCGGGTTCGCCATCAGGCGCGGCACCTTCTCGACGCGCAACCCGGTCATCAGCCAGCTCCTGGTACTCACAGCGATCAACCTGTTCCTGGGCGCCACCATCCCGAACGTGAGCAACACGGCCCACATAGGCGGCCTCATCGGCGGTATCGTCTTCGGCTGGCTTATGGCCCCCACGGTCTACTCCCAAAAGAAGCTCGTCGCCACGAGCCCCATCGCCGTCGCCTTCGGCCTCGAAGCCCTCCTTCTTGGTGTTTGGTATCTCTACCTGGCCTGAGCAGTTTCGTGCAGCATGTGATGACTTCCCGGCTCCTCATCTTGTAACTTATCTATAGGCGGCGTTGACTTTCGAACGCCACTCGAGGAGATCCTGGCGCCGCTTCGCTATCTGTTCGTCACTGAGCTCGCTCGCTAGACTGTGCTGCTCGAGAGGATCTTCTGACAAGTAGAAGAGATCGTCGGGTTGGTTATCGTAGTGGTAGATGTACTTCTCGTCGCCCTCGAGGCTCGCCAGGCACTTGCGGTTGCTGATGCAGCTGAACATAAGGCTACGGTCTTCGGGCAGCTCATGGAGGAGTGAATAGCCCGGGTACTCACCATTCTTCACCTTGTAGCCTAGCACCTCCAGCACGGTAGGCATGATGTCGGTCTGGTTCGAAAGCCCCTCGACTCGCTCGCCGTTATCGAACCAACCGGAGGCGTGTATGAGAAGCGGGACATGAAGGCCCTCCTCGTGGATAGTGTCTCCGTGCATCCAACGGCCGTGCTCTCCGAAGCCTTCTCCGTGGTCGCCGAAGACGACGAAGATCGTATTGTCGTAGAGCCCAAGTTCCTTGTACTGGTCGAAGAGGTTCTTGAGGAAGATGTCCTGGAGGCGGAGGCAGTTGAGGTAACGGTTGAGCAGCTCGTCGTCCGAAAAATCCTCGACCCCGTAACGGGTGGAGAGGCATCGGTAGTCGTCGTGTCCCGTACCGGTAAGGTACTCGGCCATGAACGGTTCGTCCCCGCGCTCTTTGAGCCACTCCTCGCTGGGCTTTAGCATGACGTCGTCCTCGAAGCCGAAGGTATTGGTCACTTCGAAGCCCTCTCTGTCCATGGTCTCGACCGGATAGAACTCCTGGTAGCCGAAGCCTCGCACGACGGCGCCAAAGTTGTCTATGTTATTTGATGTCGACGCGAAGAAAACGGTGCTGTAGCCTTGCTCATTCAGGAGACCGGCGAGGCACGGGACGGGGATGTCGTCCGGCTCAAACTCCGGGCCCGGATAGAGGGGCGGTTCGATCCCGCAGTTAACCGCGACGCTCGACTTGGAGGAGCGAGGGACGACCACATGTGCCCGTTCTACGAGGAGGCTGCTCTTCGCCAACTCGTTCAGGAAAGGAGTGGTCTGCAGGTCCTCGTTGTAGGGTGTTACGGATTGCGCGCGGGTTGACTCCAGATGGATCAGGACGACGTTGCGCTTCTCTGTCCAGGGAGTTTGCACGAGGTTGGCATACACGGCCGGATGCACTATAGCCGGACCGGAGTCAGGAGCATCATCCTCGGCGGTAGCTTCCTCGACTCCCGTCAGGACTACGTTGACGATCGGGTCTCTCGCGAACGATTTGCCGGCGTTCGCAGCGCTGGGGCCGATCAGCAGCGAGAGCGAGCCGAAACCTAAAGCCAGGAGAAAGAGCCCGAGAGAACTTAAAGATGAAGCTCCAGGCTTTCCTGCCGGGGACCTGACCGGCCATCTGCGCCACCGGCCGGTGGCGCGCGTCACGAGCCAGGGACCCAAGGTCGCGTAGAAGAGAGCAGCGAAGAGTATTATCCAGGCCGAGAGCGGAATACCTCGGGCGAGGATCGGCTTGATCTCTTCGAGCTTGGGGATCCACTCGGCGATGGTGCCGTAGTCGAGCGTAGTGCCGGTCTCGCGGAAGTACTGGTGCGCGCAGGTGGTCACTATTACTATGAGCATCGTCGCCACGTGGAAGAGAAAGACAACGGCCCAGCGAAAAGGCCCCCTATTCGCCACGGCTAAAAGCCCGATCCAGAACATAACGTACCCCAGATTGAAGAATACATCCGATCGCATCAGGTTAAGTGTCAGAGCAAGCCCGGTCTCGTCAGACCTCGAAGCGACCGCAGAGGCTTTCAGAGCAAGGTTGTAGACGACGAAAGGCACCAGGAGACTTAGCAAGTAGACACAGTCCCGGCGACTCAGAAGCACTCTCCAAAAGCCCGACACGTTCAGCCTGTCTCTCTCACGCGTCAAAGTGCGGAGATTCTATAAGGCTTAACGGAGATTTAACAGCGTCGGCCGGCTACAAGAGAAGCCGCAATAACTGCGAAGGTTTTGTCAGGGAAATGAGCGAGACTGGATCCCCGGAGCTGAAAACATAGGCGTTGACGTGCTTGTGGTCCCCGGAATTCGGGGCTGAGGTAGCGCTATGGAGCGTTCGGCATTGGTGGTTCGCGCAGGGTCGGGGCAGGTTGGGATACGTGTCCGGGCGAGGTCGCGTCGTTCGCCCCTGCGATCTCGACATTAGCAGGAGGCAGGTTCGTCAGAAAGCCCGTGGCCACGAAGACACCCACCGCCAGGATCAGTTCGGCACTGACCATACGACCGAACGGTCCCTGGCCCCGATCGATCAAATTCAGCCCGCCGATCGGGAGCATCAGCACCAACAACCCAAACTTCATGGTCAAAGCGCGTCCATAGGCGGTGTCGAACAAGGCCGATAAGCTCGGTACGTGGAGCAGGATCGCGACCAGCCCGGTGAGAATTAGGCTCATAATGGCCATGGCGGCCACCTTCGAGAAGCGGGGCACGACACTACCGAGCAGCTTCGCCCGCCTTTCGGCCGGCATCACGCGGAGCGGCCCGATCAGGAGCAGCGGAAACCCCAGCAGGCCTCCCATCCACAGTGAGCCCGCCATTAAGTGGAGCCAGTCGGCGGCGAACGGAAGGAGCCCCCCCTCAGCCGCGGCGTGGCTCTGTTGGGTAATTGTGATCAGCATGGCCATAGCGACGACGATCGCGACCCACCAGTAGGCGGGGCGCCGTAGCCGCTGGGCCGCGTACGTTGCCGCGGCGGCGGTCAGGATACCCAACGCGAGCCTCTCGATCCAAAGCTGGCCTACCCGCGTGGCGAACAGCGCCTCCACCAGCAACCCGGGGCTCAAATTCTCGCCGGAGGCGCGCACCGCGTACAGCGGGATCTCGACCACTCCGGCGACGGTGAGCATACCGACCAGCATCCACATCCAGCGGCAGAACAGGTTAACGTCCTTCTCCTGGTCGGTGTCCTCCTCCTCGCTGGCCGGGAGCCAGACAAGGGCCGCGAACATCACCAGACCGGTGAGGAACACGACGGCTCCAAGCGTCGCGCCGTGGGCTATGCCCACCGCGAGCCCCTGGAGGTCGACCGGTGTATGCGCCGAATGGTCCCCATGCTGCACTTCCTGCGCATAGGCACTGCTCAAAGGCAAGATGTCTACCGATCCCAGGACGACCATCAGCCCTAAGGTGCTTGCCCGCCGTACAGATGGTTTCATCTCCGTTCGATCCTACCACCGCGGCCGGTTTAACGCCGGCGCAGCACCACATACCCCGCCACCGCCACAGCCCCGATAAGCACTACGCCCAGAATCGCAGCCTGGATGATACCCCCTTCTTGTGAACCCTCCTCTTCCTGCTTCGCGGACCGCTCTATCGGCTCTATAGGTTTCCCGGTGCCTTCTTCTGAACCAGCCGCAGAGGCAGCGACGGCGAACCTGTAAGTCCCGTTAACGGGGTGGCCGTCGGCTGAGGTGACGCGCCATTCGACTGTGTAAGAACCCTTGGATAGGGACTCCTTGAGGTCTATCAACAGGAGCGTGGCGTTGTTAGGGCTTATTCGCGCGTTGTCTTCATCCACCCGGTTGCCCTGC
>JAWWQA010000226.1:0-5590 GCA_033854695.1 Rubrobacteraceae bacterium | reverse complement strand
CGGAGTTACCGGCTATCGCCCGGCCGTCTTTGGACTGAACGGTCCTGTAGTTGGAGTCTATCTCGTCCACCACGTCCTGGGTAGTGTACGTCGCCCAGTTCCCCAGCGGTCCATCAACGTAACCGGTGCCTTTAACGGATTGACTTCCTGGTCTCTCCTGAGGCGACACCAAGATCATGGGCCGCACCTGCCCCTGAGCCAGCAGTGTGTCCATCCGTTCCGCTATGTTTCCGCCGTTCATCCAGACCCTGGCGCCGCCGGAGGAGCCAGGCAAAAGGTATACGACTGGGTAGCGCACAGAACTGTTCTGGGGATCGTCGTAGCCGGGGGGCACGTAGATCTCGTACTCTATCTCCTGGTCAAGCGCTTTCGAGTAGAAGGTCTTGGTCTCTTCTGTGCCCTTACCGGTCGCGTATTGCGCGCCGGTGTTATCTGACTGGGAGGCGTGAGAACTTCCCCAAGTCGTGCGGTACACGTTTACCACGGTATCGTTTACGCAATCGCTGAGGGTGTCTTCTCCGGCCTCCTGGGTACAGTAGTCGTAGCCTACAAACGCTCCCACCCCTACCGGGGTCAGCACCAGAACCGCAAGCACTGCGAGAAGCCAGCGCCTCCAACGGCGCTTCCGAGCTCCGGACGTCTTCTCCGAAGAAGACGTGAAGATGTCTCGCAGTTTCCTTATTATTCTTCTCCTTGCGTTACTCTGATTAAGCAGGTCTCGGCTGGAAGTTGGCGCAAAGTATTGCCAGTGGCCGGGGCAACCGGGAAGTGTTCAAGAAGAATCACTCGAGGTAGCCAGCAACCCCAAAATCTACTCCGTCGCCTCCTAGGCTGAGCTGATTGGCAGCCCGTTCGAGGAAGGTAGATCAGTCTGCGGCGGGCTCCTCTCTCGTGGTCTATGTATCCCTGCTTGGCGTAAGGACCGATCACCAAGCCTGGCACCCTAAGCTCATAGCCGTTCTCGTCCACCTCAGGCGGGGCGACGTGCTCGTAGAACCCACCCCAGTCGTCCCAAGTTAAAAAGATTGCCGTGCTGTCCCAGTCGGGTCCTCACATAATAGCATTGATCGGGCGCATGGATCAGGTCGGTGACGTAAGCCTGGCCGTCGTCCTTAACCGTGTCGAAGTAGCTATCGAAGAAGCGGTTCTCCTGCATGATCACGACGGCGTGCTGGATCTTATTGCGGGCGTTATAGAGCATAGCGAAGGTGCTTGGCGAAGGGCTGACTGGTCACTACCTCTTTCCTCCTTCTATCCGATCGATCGTCCTCGAGGGGTCTCGCAGCCTGATAATATCTCTCCATATCCTAAGAGGACGGTAAGGAAACGATGAGAAGAAGGTTAGAATCAGCTTGCCTCAAACTCGTTGCAATGGTTGATCGACCGAGACTCAGCGAGTTGCTAACCTGCCGAAGTTTATTTCTCCAGGCCTTTAGCACACTTGTATCTAAAGGGTAATTTGTAGCCGCTTACTAAACCAAAACCCGGGGCGTTGGCTTGGGGATGGAATCTCCGAACACTTGCCTGGATCTAAGGTCTGCCTGGGTGGCTAGATGAGCCTGGGCCAAAGCTTCCTCGTAGGACATGCCCCAAGCTGCACAATGCTCTAAGTCGGGTACGCAAGCGATAAAGCAGCCGTCCTCCTCACTCCAGAATATATCTATTTCGTATTTATATTCCGGCTCTGGCACCGCTCAACCTCCTTTTTTCGCGATCCACGATGGATCGCTGCCACTCTCACAATGACCGCAAATAGCGAAGCTGTCAAGGGGTGAGGGCAGTTAGAAGCGTTGACATGATTCAGGTAACCGCCTCCGTCTCTGCTGAGGTCAAGATGGATCAGATCGACATATCGGTGCGGCCGGAAGGCTCTACCGATTCTTTCCAATCTTTAAGCGCTCCCAGAGTTTGATGGCCCGTTTGCAATCTTCTAAACTCGGCACGAGGGCGACCCTGAAGAACCCCTCGCCGCCGGGACCGAACGAGGAGCCGGGCGCCACTATTATCCCCTCTTCGAGGAGCCTGAGAGCGTAGGCCTCGCCGTACCCGTCCGGTACCTCGACCCAGAGGTAGAGGCTCGCGTTCGTAGGCAACGCGCGCAAGCCCGCTCGCTCGAAGAAGCTCACAAATAGTTTGCGCTTCTCACCAAAGATACGGTTACGCTCCCGGACATGGCCGTCGTCGCTCCAGGCGGCTGTCGCGGCCTTCTGGATGAAGCTCGGGCTTGCGGTGCCGATGGAGGGCCTGAGCTTCTTGAGGGCGGCTATCAGCTCGGGATCGCCAGCCATCATCGCGGAGCGGTAGCCGGTCATACCGCTGCGCTTGCTTAAAGAGACAAAGGCTAAAGTGCGCTCTCTTGTCACCTCCAGGATCGAGGGCGGAGGCTTACCGGAATATACATCGTTGTAGCACTCGTCGGAGAAGAGCAGGACATCGTGCTCGCGGCAGAAGCCTGCGACCTCTTCAAGGTACGAAGAGGTCGCGGTGGCGCCGGTCGGGTTGTGGGGGTAGTTGATCCAGACAGCACGCGTCTTTGTGGGATCGAGAGCCTCGATAGGTAGCAGAAAGCCGTCCTCTTTGCGGAGCCTGACCGGCAGGGTCTCCCCGCCGGCGAAGAGGGCGCCGCGCTCATAGACGGGGTAGCCTGGCGTCCCGTAGGCAACCCCGCGCCGCTCGTGCGAGGGGTGCAGAAAGGCAAGCGGGGCGTGAAAAATGGCCTCCTTGGAGCCCGCGGCGGGCAGGACCTCCGTTCCAGGGTCGAGCTCGACGCCATGACGGCGACGCATAAAGCCGCGGAAGGCCTCGCGCAGCTCGCTCGTGCCCACTGCGCTCGGGTAGTGGCTGACCTCGGGGACGCCGGATATGAGGGATTGCCGGATCCTCTCGTCCGTTGGTTCGCGAGGGTCACCGGTGCCGAAGTCGAAGAGCGTTGCGCCCTTCTCTTCGAGCTCCCGCCGGCGCTCGTCCAGGCGGACCAGAGGGTAGGCGGGGAGCTCCGCGAGCACGGGGTTCAGGAGGAGGCCGGGCGGCTTTTTGGGTGCCGGTTGTTCGCTCGGTATCTTCATTGCTTTCTGCATCGCATTGAGGGCCGGTACGGAGTATAGTGCGTCACTAGGTTCGGCTCCTGGGGCTTCCTCAAGAGTCAGAGGATACAACATGCGGCGGGGCATAAGGGAACAAGAGGAGGTTTTGTTTTGGACGACTTTTCTTATGGAGAGGGCGGTCTCCACTGCGAGGACGTCGCCCTCTCCGAGATCGCCGGGAGCATCGGCACCCCCACCTACGTCTACAGTTACAGTGCTTTAGAGAAAGCTTACAGGGAGCTCGACGAGGCATTCTCGGGCCTCGACCACCTGGTCTGCTATGCGGTCAAGGCTAACGGCAACCTCGCTGTTCTGCGCTCGCTGGCTTCCTTCGGTGCTGGGGCTGACATAGTCTCGGGCGGCGAGCTCTACCGGGTAATGAAGGCCGGGTTCGACCCGAAGAAGGTAGTCTTCGCCGGGGTCGGCAAGACCGAGGACGAGCTGATGGCGGGCCTGGGCGAGCGCATCCTGCTCTTCAACGTCGAGTCGGCCTCCGAGCTCGAGCACCTCGAACGGTTCGCCGCGCGCCACGGCAAGAGGGCTCGTGTCTCCTTGCGCATCAACCCCGACGTCGACCCCGAGACCCACGCCCACGTCTCTACGGGACAGGGCACCAGCAAGTTCGGTATCCCCGTGGACGAGGCCCTCGCGCTCGCCAAAAGGCTGGAAGAGTACCGGTGCATAGACCTCATCGGAGTGCACCAACACATAGGCAGCCAGATCACTAAACTCGCCCCTTACGCGGAATCGGTCGAGAAGAGCACCGGTCTGGTCGAGGAGCTCAAGCGCCGCGGTTTCGGCATCAAATACTTCAACATCGGCGGTGGCTTGGGAATACGCTACAAGGACGAAGAAGTCCCCACCCCCAGGCAACTCATCGACGCCGTCCGCCCGGCCTTGGAGGCCACGGGCACGAAGATACTCTGCGAGATGGGCCGCTACATAGCCGGAAACGCGGGAGTTCTCTTGACGCGAGTGATCTACCGCAAGCGTAGCGGCGGCAAGAACTTCCTGGTAGCCGACGCCGGCATGAACGACCTCCTCCGCCCGAGCCTCTACGACGCCTACCATGAGGTGTGCTCTGTCAAGGACGGCGACGCGTTCGACCCTGCCGACCTCGTAGGCCCCGTCTGCGAGTCAGGCGACTACCTCGCCCGGGACCGCCACCTGCCTGACGCTGCCGAAGGCGATCTACTCGCTCTCATGAGCGCCGGGGCCTACGGCTTCTCGATGGCCTCAAACTACAACTCGAGACCCCGCGCCGCCGAGGTCCTCGTCCGCGGCGACCGGTGGGCCGTGATCCGCGAACGCGAGCACCTCGCCGATCTCGTAAAGGGCGAGCTCGTACCGGCGTTTTTGTAGCTATCAGCTTTCAGCAGGGTCGCGGGGCGCGAAGGTCGGTGGATGAAGCGATACGGTGAGGTCGGCTGCATCCCGCGCCGCCAGCATTCGCTTACCGGGGAGAAGCTGACCGCTGAAGGCTGATAGCTGACCGCTCTTCAAGCCCGGATTCGGCCGCCGCGGGCACGTGCGCGACGGTTGACGAGGATGGGAGAGAAGCGTGGGTAGCGGCGGGCGAGGGATGCGTCTAAGGAGAGTGCTTTCGCTGCGGGGCTGAGGAGGATGACGAGCGAGATCAGGGCGACGAGCATGTTTATGGTGAGGAACTCCGGCTCCGCGAGGCCCGTCCCGAGGTGGACCCCGCCCTGAGAGAAAAGTATCGTCACGCTCAAGATGATGCTCCCCACCGCCGCCAGGTTGGTCAGGAGGCCGAGAACGAGCGCCAGCCCTAACGCCAGCTCCCCGAAGCGTGTGAGCTGCGCCACGAGATCGGCGTTTGGCACTACGGTCTCGCGCATAAAATCCTGAAACCACGGCGGCGCCTGCGAGATGTATCCGCCGGTGCCGAGGGTGGCGGCGAACTGCTGGGGAAACTCGGGGTTCAGGAACTTCTCGATCGCGCCGTTCAACCAGACGGCCCCGATCAACATCCTTACCCACGCCATGCTATTCAATACTGGCCTCCTCTCCGAAGGTACGAAATTGCTTTATTCTACGCATGAGCGATGCCGGAGACCGGAGGACGAGAAACCGAATCCGGCAGCTTCGCGTATATAGCTCTAGCAAAGAGGACCCCGAAGGACAGTTTAAGGAGGGTGTTTTGGCCGAGGAGCGTTTCTCGCGCGGGAAGTTTATTAAGCTTGGGGCAGCCCTGGGGGTGGGCGCCGCTGGTGCATCGGTCATCGCTGCCTGCGGCGGGAGCGGAGAGGCCAGCAAAGAAGCTGACCAGACCCCCGGCGCTGTCAAGGGGGCTACGCAGGCGACCGGGGGCGATGGTGCGACCGTAGCCCAGGTCGAAGAAGGCGGGGCGATCGCCCAGGAGTCCGACGTAGCTTCGGGCTCGGCTCTGGAGTTCACCGATGAGCCAACAAGCCAGCCAGCGGTCCTGGTGCATCTCGACAGTGGCAACTTCGCGGCGTATTCGGCGGTCTGCACGCATCGAGGGT
>JAWWQA010000225.1:0-6187 GCA_033854695.1 Rubrobacteraceae bacterium | reverse complement strand
TCTATCCCTATGCGACCGGCGATCACCAGATCCACAACGCCCGGTACTTTACTGAGAACGGTGCTGCTGAGCTCCTGCGTGACGAGGAGGTAAACGCCGAAACTTTGCGCAGCCTCGTCGAACAGCTACTGAGCGAGGAGACACGCCGGAAAAGACTCGCCAACAATATGGGCACGCTCGCGACTCCTGAGGCCGCTGATGAGGTGGCCGGGCGACTGCTCGCGGCGGCGACTAAGCAGAAAGGAAAACTACCGTGAGGATACATATGATTGGCATCGGCGGCGCCGGGATGAGCGGTGTCGCCGAGGTACTGCACAGAAGCGGACACCAGGTCACCGGCTCGGATCTCAAGGAGTCGCCGTGTACGAGGAGGCTCAGGGACGCGGGCATAACGGTATACATCGGACACGCCGCGCACCAGATCGGCGACGCCGAGCAGGTCGTGATCTCTACCGCCATCCCATCTACTAACCCAGAGGTCCTAGAGGCCCGCCGGCGCTCCATACCCGTCGTTCCCAGAGGCGCAGCTCTTGCCAGTATCCTCGCCGGTGGCCGGAGCGTGGCCGTAGCCGGTACCCACGGAAAGACCACGACCACGAGCATGACGACCCACGCCTTGCGAGCACTGGGCGAGAACCCCACCGCCATAATCGGCGGCGAGCTTAACGACATCGGGAGCAACGTCGTTTTCGGGAGCTCCGACCTCTTCGTTGCCGAGTCCGACGAGAGCGACCGCTCGCTCCTCTACCTGAAGCCCCTGGCCGCCGTGATCACCAACGTCGAGTTCGACCATCCGGACTTCTATACCTCCCTAGACGACGTCCTCTCGACTTTCGAAGCGTTCGTTAACTCCCTGCCCCCTGGTGGACACCTCGTCGCCTGCGCCGACGACCTGAAGTGCCTGAAGCTCGCGGCTCTCGCCCCCTGCCCGATCACTACCTATGGCCTGTCGGCAGGGGATCTCCGCGCAAAGATACTCTCCCCTAACTCCTACATACTCATCGAGGACGGCGAGCAGCGAGGCACGGTCGAGCTGGGGGTCTATGGTAGGCACAACGTCTTGAACTCTTTGGCGGCCGCGGGTATCGCGCGCTGGCTCGGTCACGACGCTTACGAGGCCGCCACCAGTCTCAAGAGCTTCTCCGGCGTCCGGCGGCGCTTCCAGCTGAAGGGGGAGCGCTCTGAGATCCGGATTGTTGACGACTACGCTCACCATCCGACGGAGCTTTCGGCTACCCTCGAGGTGGCGCGAGCGACCCGGTCTCGAGAGGGCCGGGTGATAGCGGTCTTCCAGCCGCACCGCTACTCGCGCACCCGCGTCCTCTACCGCGAGTTTGGCGAGGCACTCACCCTCGCGGACGCCGTTCTCGTCACCGACGTGTACGGTGCGGGCGAGATGCCTCAGCCCGGGGTGAGCGGCAAGCTCGTAGTAGACGCCGTTTGCGAGAGCCCGTCGCGCCCTGACGTCTACTACATACCTGACCAGTACGACATCCCCGGTGTGCTGCGTACCATCGCCGAGCCTAAAGACACCGTCCTGACCATGGGTGCCGGTGACATCTCCCGGGTAGGCGACGAGCTGTTGGCAATGTTGGGCTAGAAGGAACCGAACTTCTTGGTGCGGCCGCTCCTCCTGCAATTCTCTCCACAAAGGTTACTCCGGCCACTCGCGATCTCCGCCAGCGTAACCATCCTTACCGCTAGCGCTGCCCTCATCGTCTCCTACCTCCTCTTCCCCGTGACCGGTGTTGAGGTCCAGGGTGCCCGTATGTTCCCCGAATCGGAGGCCTGGAAGACCGTTCCGAACCACGCCAGCCTCCTCTTTCTGAACACGGATAACTTGGAGAGACAGATAGAGTCTAATCCTTGGGTTAAGAGTGCGGAGGTGCTCAAAGATTGGGAGTCCGGTATAGTTACGATTAAGGTTGAAGAACGTGAAGCCGTGCTTGACGGAGACCTGGGCGGGCGCCAGATCGTGCTATCGGCTGACGGGATGGAGCTTCCGAGTCTTGGTGGAGCGGGTCTCGAGCGGATCGAACTGGACGAGGTGCAGCTGGAGGGGATTCTGATGGTTGGCAAGGTGCTTGAGGAGAACGAGGTCGTGCTGGATTCGGTTGACGGGGTCGACGCGGGCGGTGTCAAGGCAACCGTCGAGGGCCGGCCTGTCCGTTTCGGGGGGAAGGTGGGGGATGGACAGGCTCGCGCTCTCAAAGGTCTCATCGCGGATCATCCTGATGCCCCCTACTTCGACCTTCGGTCACCGGAGAGGGTCGTGATCGGCGCGGACCCTGGGACGGAGACGGGCGGGTAGCGGGGCACCTTTGACGTCGAAGCTGGTCTACGGGATAGATGTCGGCACTACGAAGATAGTGGCGATCGCTGGACGGGTGATTGACGGCCGGCGGGGGTGGGCGGAGGTCTTGAGTGTGGGAGAAGCGCCGAGCCACGGTCTCAGGCGCGGCATGGTTGTGGACCGGGAGGCGGCGACCGAGTCGGTGGCCGAGGCCATAGAGGCTTGCGGAGGCGCTCTACGTGGTGGGCCGGTAAGTGTCGGTATCGCCGGGGGCCACATCTCTTCTTTTAACACCGAGATCACACTACTCAATCGTAGCCGCAACCGGACAGTCAACGAGCGGTTCGTGAGACGGCTCGAGGCCGAAGCCCGGCAGGCCGAGCTAGAAGAGGACGAGAAGGTGATACATGTCGTCCCCCGCTCCTTCGTCCTTGATGGCACCGAAGGGGTAAGGCAGCCCGTCGGCCTCGCGGCGAGGAAGGTGACCATGCGAGCTCACGTCGTGAGCGGTGCGATATCGAGCATCCAGAACCTCCTGGGCGCGGTCGAGGATTGTGGTGTCAAGGTTTCGCGCATGGTCCTGGAACCTCTTGCCTCCAGCGAGGCGTGCCTGCTGGACGAAGACCGCTCGTTGGGTGTCGCTCTCATCGACATCGGTGGCGGCACGACGGACATTGCAGCCTTCATGCGTGGCGCTCTGACCCACACCGCCGTGCTTCCCCTGGGCGGCGAGAGCTTCTCTGCCGATGTCGCCTACGGTTTCAAGATACCCTTCGACGTTGGGGAGGAGCTCAAGCTCAGGTACGGGACGGTGCTCTCCCACACGGTGGACGACGTAGCCGCTGTCCGGTTAGGCGATAAGCACTACAATGCTCGTTTCTTAAGCCAAATCCTCGAGTATCGCGCCCATGAAGTTCTCGAGCACGTCCGCGATTCTCTGGACAAGGCGGGGATCCGGCACCTCCTATCCGGAGGCGCCGTCCTGACCGGCGGCGGCTCGCAGCTGGAGGGTCTGGACGAGCTCGCCGAGAAAATCCTGGGGATGCGTTCCAGGATCGCTACTCCTCGCCGGATAAAGGGCGATGCTGAACCTGTACGAAAGCCTCAGTATTCCACGGCTGTAGGTCTGCTATACTTCTCCGCGAAAAACGATGACCTTAGATCGAAGAGTAAAGGTGTAAGGTATACCAATTATGCCAGTTTTGGTAGCATAGTCTCGGCGGTCAAGGAGTGGTTTGGTTTCGGAGTGTAGTCCGAAAGTAGACGCTACGGGTAGTAAGCCGAGAGCGGACGAGAGAAGCTAGGCGACGAAGGGTTAGAAGGGTATGTTGGACTCGGGTACGAGCTATCTGGCGGTAATAAAAGTCGTAGGGATCGGTGGCGGTGGGACCAACGCGGTCAACCGCATGATCAACTCCGGGTTGTCGGGGGTCGAGTTCATCGCGGTGAACACCGACGCGCAGTCGTTGCAGATGACCGACGCCGACATGAAGATCCACATCGGGGAGAAACTCACCCGTGGTCTTGGGGCGGGTGCCGATCCGAAACTCGGCATGGAAGCTGCCGAGGAGAGCAAGGCGGAGATCGAGGAGTCTCTCAAGGGGGCGGACATGGTCTTCGTGACGGCGGGCAAGGGTGGCGGCACAGGCACCGGGGCTGCACCCGTGGTGGCGAAGCTGGCCCGAGAGGCGGGGGCTTTGACGGTTGGGGTGGTCACCCGGCCATTTGCCTTCGAGGGACGGCGCCGTTCGACCTACGCCGAGGAGGGGATCAAGCGCCTCAAGGAGAACGTCGACTCGCTGATTATCATTCCTAATGACCGGCTGTTGCAGGTGGCCGACAAGCGCACCAGCATGATGGAAGCCTTCAAGATGGCCGACGACGTGCTTAGGAAAGGTGTACAGGGCATAACGGACCTCATTACGGTGCCTGGGCTCATAAACCTGGACTTCGCGGACGTGCGTACTATCATGCAGAACTCGGGCTCGGCGCTCATGGGTATCGGGGAGTCCAGCAGCGAGAGCAGAGGCGCTGAGGCCGCCAAGATGGCTATCTCGAGTCCCTTGCTCGAGGCCAGCATCGAGGGAGCGACCGGGATCATCCTCAACATCACCGGCGGCACCGACCTCGGGCTCTTTGAGGTCAACGAGGCGGCCGAGATTGTGCACAACGCCGCTCACCAAGACGCGAATCTAATCTTTGGTGCCGTGGTGGACGAGACGTACGGCGAGCGAGTGAGCGTGACGGTTATCGCTACGGGCTTTGACCAACGCCTGGCGACTCGGCGTCGTGACGAGCAGGCGGTCGCTGAGCCACGTGAGGAGCCGGTCCAGCAGGAGGGCGATGTTCTCGACATACCGGCCTTCCTCCGGCGTCGCTAGACGAGGTCAGTCTGGCTTCCGCCTTGTGGACTACGCCCCAGATGGATCACGCCGAGTCCGAGGGCGTGGTTCGTGCGGGATGCCGGCTGAACCTTTTCTTTTCGTATAGTAAGCAGGGCTCCGAGACTTGGCGCGACCTGAGGACATTGCGATGAGTGGTAGCGTGAAGACTGAGAAGCTCATCAAGGAGCGGCTGGACATCGTGCGTGGGCGCGTCACCGAGGCCCTGCGCAAGAGTGGCCGAGAGCAGGGAGAGGCGAGAATACTCGTCGCCAGCAAGTACTACGCGCCGGAGCAGATGGCCGCGCTCGCCGACGCTGGAGTCGAGCTGCTGGGGGAGAACAGGGTTGAGGATCTCCTCGAGAAACAGGAGATGTTCGGGGACGCTTTCGAGTGGCACTTTATCGGGCACCTGCAGCGTCGGAAGGCGAAAGATGTCGTCCCCCGTGTCACCCTCATACACTCCGTCGACTCGGTGAAACTCATTAGGGAGTTGGACAAGCGGGCGCCGGAGGGAGGGGTCGAGATACTCATCCAAGTCAACGTCAGCGGGGAGGAGTCGAAGTACGGGGTTGAAGGGGATGAGGTCGAGCCGCTCCTCGAGGCGGCGGCCGGGACAGAAGGAAGGGTACGGGCGCGAGGATTTACGACGCTCGCGCCATTAGTTGAACAGGCCGGCGATGTGCGCTATGTTTTCACAAAGTTGCAAGCGATTCGTGATAGGCTAAAAAGTAATTGGAGTCCCCACTTCGACCTTTCGGAACTTTCGATGGGTATGAGCAACGATTATTGGGTCGCCATCGAAGAGGGGGCCACCATCATCAGGATCGGGCGGGCGTTGATCGAGGAGACCGCGGAGGCCCGCTCGTGAGGAGGCTGGATGGGAGTTAGAGATCGTCTAGAGCGCGTGGCGGCCTGGTTTGGCTTCGGCGTCGACGAGGATGATTACTACGAGGAGGAAGAAGAGAGGCGATCCTATGGAAAGGATCACTACGCGGGCGATGCCCCTGATGCCGAGCCACGCCCGACGGTCCGCCGCCTCGGGCGTTCGGAGCGCTCCTCGGCCTTCGGCACCTCCCTCGGCGATCTCTTCGGCAGCGAAGGTTCCGCCCGGGAGCGTACCTACGGTACCGGGACAGGCGGGTCGCAGGCGCACCTTCGTGCCGTTCCCGACCAGCGGGTTCCTCCTACGAGGGTGAGCGTGATCGACCCTTCGAGCTTCAACGACGCCCAGGCTCTGGCCGACCGCTTCAAGCGTCAGCAGCCTGTGATCCTGAACCTTCAGCAGGCCGATGGGGAGCTCAGCCGCAGGATGGTGGACTTCTGCGCGGGTCTAACTTACGCTTTGGATGGCCAGATACAAACCGTAGCGAACCGGGTCTTCCTCCTGACGCCGCGCAACGTCGAGGTTTCGGCCGAAGAGCGCAAGCGGCTCGCCGAACGCGCATTCTTCAATCAGCTTTAGGCTTTGAAGAGCGTAGGCATAATCGGGGCAGGCAAGATCGGGGGCTCG
>JAWWQA010000224.1:0-4891 GCA_033854695.1 Rubrobacteraceae bacterium | reverse complement strand
CTGATCGTCGGCGTGAATGGCACCGGCAAGACCACGACCATCGGCAAGCTCGCCGCGCGCTATCGCGCCGAGGGCCGCACGGTCCTCCTTGCTGCGGCGGACACCTTCCGGGCGGCGGCCATCGAGCAGCTTCAGAAATGGGGCGAGAGGACGGGGGCGAAGGTCATCGCCCGCGAGCGGGGCGCGGACTCGGCCTCGGTCGCCCACGAAGCGGTCGAGGAGGCCAAGAGGGACGGCACGGACATTTTGCTCATAGACACGGCCGGAAGGCTGCATACCAAGGTCAACCTCATGGCGGAGCTCGACAAGGTCAAGCGGGTCATAGAGCGCCAGTTGCCCGGGGCGCCACACGAGGTGCTGATGACGGTAGATGCAACGACGGGCCAGAACGGACTGAGGCAGGCCAAGCTCTTTCAGGAGGTCGCGGGGGTGACTGGGATCATCCTGACCAAGCTCGACGGGACAGCCAAGGGTGGTATAGCCCTTGCTATCGCCGACGAGGTCGGGGTGCCGATAAAGCTGATCTCGGTTGGCGAGCAGATAGGCGACCTGCACCCGTTCGAGGCTCGCGAGTTCGCGGAAGCACTCTTCGGGGAGCTATAAAATGTTCGATACTTTAGGCGAGAGGCTCGGTTCGGCGCTCGACGGGGTGCGCGGCAGCGGCACCCTCAACGAGGATCAGGTCAAAAAGGTAACGCGAGAGATACGTATGGCTTTGCTCGAGGCGGACGTAAACTACGGGGTCGTCAAGGAGTTCGTCAAGAACGTACGCGAGCGGGCCACGGGGGCCGAGGTCTCGAAAGCTCTCAGTCCTGGCCAGCAGGTGGTGAAGATAGTCAACGAGGAGCTCGCCAACCTCATGGGCGGCGCTTCGAGCAAGCTGACCTTCGCCTCGCGGCCGCCAACGGTGGTGATGCTCGCGGGGCTCAACGGCCACGGCAAAACCACGACCGCCGGGAAGCTCGCCCTCTTCGTTCGCAAGATGGGGAAAAACCCGTTCCTCGTCGCGTGCGACACGTACCGCCCGGCGGCGATAGAGCAGCTCCAGCAAATCGGCAAGGAGCTTGGCGTCCCGGTCTACACTGAGGGGACGGAACCGGCGCCGGAAGAGATCGCGGAACGCGGGATAAGGGCTGCTAGAGACGGCGGCTACGACTTCGTCATCGTGGATACCGCGGGACGGCAGGTAGTGGATCAGGGGATGATGGAGGAGATCCAACGCGTCCGGCGGGCGACAAAGCCACACTCGGTGCTCCTGGTCCTGGATGTCGTTACGGGCCAGAACGCGGTCGAGGTTGCGCAGGCCTTTCAGGAGTACGCGGACTTCGACGGGATGGTCCTGACGAAGCTCGATGGCGATGCCCGGGGTGGAGCGGCGCTCTCGGTAGTCTCGGTGACGGAGCGCCCGATCAAGTTCGCCAGCGAGGGCGAGAAGATGAGCGAGTTCGACTACTTCTACCCCGACAGGATGGCCGGGCGCATCCTGGGGATGGGGGACGTACTCACCCTCATCGAGAAGGCCGAGGCGCAGGTAGACCGGCAGGAGGCCGAGTCGCAGAGCAAGAAGCTTCTAGCCGGGAAGTTCGACTTCGAGGACTTCTTGAAGCAGATGCAGATGATCAAGAAGATGGGGCCTTTGACAAGCCTGCTGGGCATGATCCCGGGCCTCAACAAACAGCTTCAAGGTGCCAACCTGAACGACATAGACGACAAGGCGCTCGGCCGGGTCGAGGCTATGATAACCTCGATGACGCTCCAGGAGCGGCGCAACCCGAGGCTGTTGCAGAATCCGAGCCGGGCGCGTAGGATAGCGCGCGGTTCCGGGACGACCCAACAGGACGTTCAGAAGCTCGTCAAGCAGTTCGGCGAGATGCAGAAGATGATGAGGCAGATGGGCAAGGGCGGCGCGCCCAAGCGCATGCCGCGTATACCGTTCAGAAGATAGCAGAGAGGTGAAAGCATGGCGGTAAAGATAAGGTTGGCAAGGCACGGCGCGAAGAAGTCGCCCTTCTACAGGATAGTGGTGGCCGATGCCAGGAGCCCGCGTGACGGGGCTTTTATAGAGCGGGTCGGCACCTACAACCCACGCACGCAGCCGTCTGAGATCCACGTAGACGCTGAGAAGGCCAGGGAGTGGCTCGCCAAGGGCGCGCAGCCCACGGACCAGGTTCGCAACTTACTGAAGATCTCCGGGGTTCTCTAGGGAGACTTAGGGTGCGGCAGCTGGAGAACTTGCTCCTCTTCCTCGCCCGTTCCCTGGTGGACGAGCCGGAGAAGGTTGAGGTTTCAGGTAGAGAGACAGACTCCAGGGTGGATCTCACCCTGCGCGTAGCGCCCGGGGACATGGGGAAGGTGATCGGACGCCAGGGACGGATCGTGAAGGCCATTCGCACGGTGATGAAGGCAGCCTCCGTGAAGGCGAGCAAGCGCGTGAACGTGGAGATCGCGGAGTAGGAGCTGTGGAGGTCCTCGCGGACCCGGTAGTGATCGGCGTGATCTCCGCTCCACACGGGGTGAGGGGTACCGTCAGAGTCAAGGCCCCGGGCTCGGGCCGCCACCTGAGGCGCGGCGTCGAACCTGTAATTGATGGGGAGCGGCGCCGGATACTCGCTTCACGCCAGACGCCTAAGGGTTTCCTGGTGGACCTCCGCGGGATCGAGGACCGCGACCTCGCCGCATCCTTACGCGGATCCGAGCTGCTCCTGGACCGCGAAGAGCTGGATGCGCCAGATGAGGAAGAGTTCTACGTCGATGACCTCGTTGGCCTTGCAGTCTACGATGAGGCGGGGACGCCCATCGGGAGAATAGCTGACATTCTAGAGACACCGGCGCACGAAATCCTGATAATAAGGGACAGCGAGATGGCAGAGCGTTACGTGCCATTAACTCACGAACATGTCCCAACGATCGATCCCGCAGCGGGGCGCGTCGTGGTGAAGCTCCCCGAAGCTGCTTCGGAATGAAGAGCATAGACGTTTTCTGCGTCTTTCCGGAGGCGGTAGAGAGCACTCTGCGCGTTGGGGTGGTCGGGCGGGCCATAGAGGGCGGGCTTGTCGATTTGCGCACCGTCGATCTGCGTAACTTCGCGCCGAAGGGCCGGATCGACGACATGCCATTTGGTGGAGGGGCGGGGATGGTGGTGAGGGTTGACGTCGTAGCCCGGGCTTTCGAGGAGGTGTACGGGATTCCGGCGCGAAAGGTCAGGGAGGAGCGGCGCGTGCTCGTCACGGAGCCCGGCGGGCGTAAGGTAGAGCAGGGGTATGTGAGGGAGCTGGCAGAAGAGCTTTCGGGTGGCCGGGATTTGACGATCATCTGCGGTCGGTACGGTGGGATGGACGAGCGGGTACGCACCGCACTCGCGACGGAGGCCGTCTCATTGGGGGACTTCGTGCTCTCGGGCGGAGAGATCGTGGCGGCTGCACTCTCGGACGCCGTAATAAGGCTGTTGGGAGGAGTGCTCGGGAACTCGGAGAGCCTCGTTGGGGAGTCGTTCTCGCGAGAGGGTGCTTTAGGGCCGCCGCAATATACCCGGCCCGCGCTGTGGGATGGAGAGGAGGTACCTGCCGTGCTATTATCGGGCAACCACGCGGAGATCCGTGCCTGGCGCGAGAGAGAGGCCCGCGGCAGGGTCGGCGCCAGGGCGGGGACGCAAGGGGGAGGCGAAGATGGAGCTTAGCCTTGCGTCCGAGGCTCCAGACACCATCCACGAGAGGAGACAAACTTGATCACGAGTGAGGATATCAGGCAGAGTAGTGTGCCTCAGTTCCGTGCAGGCGATACCGTGCGGGTTCGCTACCGGGTTATCGAGGGCAACAGAGAACGAGTACAGAACTTTGAGGGCCTCTGTATTCAGCGCAAGGGTAGTGGTATTAACGAGACGTTCACCGTGCGCAAGAACTCTTTCGGGGTGCCGGTGGAGCGCGTCTTCCCCTTGCATTCACCGAAGATAGCAGGGATAGAGGTAGTCTCGAGGGGCGACGTCCGCCGGGCGAAGCTGTACTACATACGGGAAAAGGTGGGCAAGAAGGCCCGGGTCAAGAAGGCCACCTAGCCCTGGTCTTGAAGAATCGTACCTCCAGAGGGCGCCGCTCTCGGAGCGGCGCCCTCTACTCTTTTGACGCCGCCTGGATCGCGGAGCGGAGCGGCCCTCTGGCGGGGGCGGATGAGGCCGGACGCGGCGCCCTGGCTGGCCCGCTAGTGGCGGCCGCGGTCGTTCTGGGGGAAGGCGAGATCCAGGGCATAAACGACTCGAAGGTCATCCATGCCGGCTTGCGCGAGGAGCTGTATAGAGAGGTGCTGGAGGGGGCAGGGGCGGTCAGCATCGTTTCTTTTCCCGCGTGGTGGATCGACCACCACGGTATGGGCACCGCGAATAAGGAAGCTCTAAGGCGTGTCCTCGAAGACGTGCGTCCGTATGCCGGATGCGTTCTCGCGGACGGGAACTTGAGGCTCGGCCCTGAGGTTGAGTGCTTGCCGCGGGCGGATGGCATGAGCGCCACGGTCGCAGCGGCGAGCGTGGTGGCCAAGGTCTTGAGGGACGGGGCGATGCGCGTTGTGGCCAGGAAGCATCCCGGCTACGGCTTCGAACGCAACCGGGGGTACGGTACGCCGGAGCATCGGATGTCCCTGCGAGAGGCCGGGCCGTGCCGGGTGCATCGCTTGAGCTACGCTGGGGTCGCTGGCTGAACCGGCAAAGCAGCCGGCAGATAGGCGACCGGGGCGAAGACCTGGCCTTGAAGTACCTTGTGAAAAAAGGATATGCGCTCGTCGAGCGCAACTACCGGACCCGCCACGGTGAGATCGACCTGATCGTATGCTCCCAGAGAGCTTTGGTCTTCGTTGAGGTCAAGCTACGGCGGGGAACGGGGTTCGGGGATCCTCTGGAGGCCGT
>JAWWQA010000223.1:0-3226 GCA_033854695.1 Rubrobacteraceae bacterium | reverse complement strand
TGGGACGAGGAGAAACAGACTTACGACGTAAGCTCCTGGCGCTACGAGGGCGATCCCATCGACTACGCATCCGTTGGGGGGAGCCAGAGCCGCATTGTGGGCGAGGACGTCGGAGGAGCGGCACAAGAGAAGGGGGGAGAACGCCCGAGCGATCCCACGCTCGAGCACCAGCGCTCGGTGTTCCAGATCCTCAAGCGACACTTCTCCAAGTACACCCCTGAGATGGTAGAGCGTGTGACCGGCTGCCCGAAAGAGGCTTTCTTGAAGGTCGCCGAGACCATCTGCGAGAACTCCGGGCGCGAGAAGACAACGGCCTTCTGCTATGCCGTAGGCTGGACCCAGCACACCAAGGGCGTCCAGATCATCCGCACCGCGGCGATCTTGCAGCTCCTTCTGGGCAATGTGGGCCGGCCTGGTGGTGGGATCATGGCCCTGCGCGGGCACGCGACCATCCAGGGGTCGACGGACATCGCTACCCTTTACAACATCCTCCCCGGCTACCTGCCGATGCCTGACGTGAACAACGACCATGACACGTGGAAGGACTACGTTGAGGACGAGACCGCCGCTACGGGGTGGTGGAGCAACTTCCCCAAGTACATTACGAGCCTGATGAAAGCCTGGTACGGCGAGGACTTCGATCCTGAGGAGGGGCAACTTTTCGACTATTTCCCGCGCCTCTCGGGCGACCACTCCTACTACCCCACGATCATGGAGATGAAGGACGGCGGCGTCAAGGGCTGCTTTGTTTTCGGCCAAAACTTCGCGGTTGGGGGTCCCCACGCCAGGATGGCTCGCGACGGCCTAAGGAACCTCGATTGGCTCGTGGTACTAGATGCCTACGAGGTGGAGGTCGCCACCACCTGGAAGGCCGATGGGGTGGATCCCAAGGAGTGTGGCACGGAGGTCTTCTTTATGCCCTGCGCGCTTATCGCCGAGAAAGACGGCTCCTTCACCCAGACCCAGCGCATGTTGCAGTGGCACGACAGGGCTGTCGAGCCGCCCGGCGATGCGAGGAGCGACGCCTGGTTCGTCTTCCACCTGGGGCGCAGGCTCAAGGAGCTCTACAAAGACTCCGAAGAGCCGCGCGACTCTCTCATAAAGGCCCTGGCCTGGGACTACCCGACCGAGGGCGAGCACGAAGAGCCGGTCATAGAGAGCATCCTCAAGGAGATAAACGGCTATACCATAGCCGACCGCAAGCCGGTAAGTGGGTTTCTGGAGCTCAAGGATGATGGCTCGACGGCGTGCGGTGGTTGGATCTACTCTGGCGTCTATGCCGATGGGGTGAACCAGGCCCGCAGGCGCAAGCCCTGGCGGGAGCAGGATTTGGTTGCCTCGGAGTGGGCCTGGGCATGGCCGGACAACCGCCGCATCCTCTACAATCGCGCCTCCGCGGACCCGGAGGGCAGGCCATGGAGCGAGCGCAAGAAGTACGTCTGGTGGGACGAGGAGCAAGAGAAGTGGGTTGGCGTAGATAAACCCGACTTCATGCCCACCAGGGCGCCGTCCTACCGCCCGGGGCCCGACGACGAGGGGGTTGACGCGCTACCCGGCGACGGCCCGTTCATCTTGCAAGGCGACGGAAAGGGTTGGCTCTTCGCCCCGGTGGGCCTCACTGACGGCCCCTTGCCGGTCCACTACGAGGCGGTAGAGTCGCCGGTCAAGAACCTGATGTACCAACAGCACCACGATCCCGCGGCCAGGACGTTCGACCGCCCCGACAACCCATATAACAAGCCCGAGGATCCAAACTACCCGTACGTGGTAACCACCTACCGGCTCACCGAGCACCACACCAGCGGGGCGATGAGCCGTTGGATCCCCTGGCTCAACGAGCTGCAGCCCGAGCTCTTCGCCGAGATCAGCCCCGAGCTGGCCGAGGAGAAAGGCGTAGAGAACACCGACTGGGTAACTATCGAGACGACGCGCGGCAAGATCCACTGCAAAGCACTCGTGAGCGACCGCATCCCGGTCTACGACTTCGAGGGCAAGAAGCTTCACACTATTGGGCTCCCCTACCACTGGGGGCCGAACGGGCTGGTCAAAGGCGACATTGTCAACGACCTGGTCCCGGTTGCGCTGGAGTCCAACGTCGCCATACACGAGGCCAAGGCCTTCACCGCGAACCTGAAGAAGGGGCGCGTATGAGCGATACGCGCAGCGAGACATATCAAGCCGATCCGTCCAACCGCGAGATGATGCAGCAGGAGCTGATGGACCTCGGGGTGTGGATCACCGAGCACCCTGAGTCCAGGAAGAACCTGAAACCAATTCGCGGAGGGGTGATCCTGGACCCCGGCGTCTACTACAACACGGGGACGGGGATGATAGACCGGATCTACACCCCCCAGCACATAGCCCTCGGTAGCAGAGTATTCCGTGTAAGCAGCGACCCCGCTGCACCGGTCGAAGAGATCCGGCGCAAAGTACTAGAAGGGAAGTAGAGTGGCGACAGGATTCCTGACGGACACCACGGTCTGCATCGGGTGCAAGGCCTGTGAGGTGGCCTGCAAGCAGTGGAACCAGATTCCCGCCGACGGCTACGAGCTGACCGGCGACTCTTATGACAACACCAAACAACTCTCCGGTACCACCTGGCGCCACGTAGCCTTCATAGAGAACCCGAAGAAGCGGCGCCTGACCGGCGATGTGGACCTCGTAGCTTTGGCCGAGGACGTGCGGGAGCAACTCCCGGGCGGAGCGGAGCTCGACGCCCTAGGACGCTGGGCGTTCATGAGCGACGTGTGCAAGCACTGCGTCGAGGCTCCATGCCAGCAGGCGTGTCCGACGGGTGCGATCATCCGCAACGAGTTCGACAACGTCTACATCCAACCCGACGTCTGCAACGGCTGCGGCTACTGTGTACCCGCCTGCCCATACGGTGTCATAACCAACGTCCCCGAAGACGGCCGGGTCTTCAAATGCACCCTATGCTATGACCGCCAGCGCGATGGCCTCGAACCCGCCTGCGCCAAGGCTTGCCCGACCAACTCCATCATGTTCGGCGAGGTTGAGGAGCTCGAAAGGATAGCCGAAGAAAGAATTGCCAACCTGCACGCTAAGGGCTATAAGCAAGCGTTCGTCTACGGCACGCCCGAGGTGGGGGGAACCGGTGGCATGGAAGGGAACCACTCCAAGTTCATCCTCATGGACGATCCGGAGACCTACAACCTGCCGAGCCATCCGTTCATGCCGCACGTAAAGGTCAAGGGTGCCGTCGTAG
>JAWWQA010000222.1:0-4666 GCA_033854695.1 Rubrobacteraceae bacterium | reverse complement strand
CTTCGGGGTGGAGAACAGGGACACTCTGTATCTGCCGACAACCGCGCCCCACGGCGACATCCATCTGAAGCTAGTGCGTTGATGCAAAAGCCGGGCAGCCTCAAACCTGCCCCCTCGTTTGGGCGGTCGCGCCGGCCATGGGGTCGGTGGGTTCTACCTCACCGCCGAGGACGTTGAACGCGACGTTGAGGACTATGGCCGCGATACTGCTCGCAGTGATGCCGCTGTTCACCACGATCTGCACGCCTGAAGGAAAGCTCGCGTAGAAATTGGGTACGGCGACCGGGATGAGGCCGAGGGCGAGGCTAACGGCCACGATGACGAGGTTCGTGTTCCTCTCGAAGTCCACCCTCGAGAGGGTCCGGATGCCGGTGGCAGCGACGGTCCCGAACAGCGCGAAGCCCGCACCGCCGAGGACCGGCAAAGGGATCGAGGCAACCATCGCGGCCAGCTTGGGCAGGAGCCCCAGCAGGATTAGGAACCCTCCAGCAGAGGCCACCACCCAGCGGCTCTTGACGCCGGTCAACCTCACGAGCCCGACGTTCTGGGCAAAGGCAGTGTACGGGAAGGCGTTGAAGACCCCACCGAGCGCGGTAGAGAAGCCGTCGGCCCGCAGGCCCCGCGTCAGGTCGTCCTCCCCGAGCGGCTTCTCTACTATCTCAGAGACGGCGATGATGTCTCCGGTGGTCTCGACCATGGTCACCAGCATGACAAGGCTCATGGAGATGATGGCCGCCAGCTGGAAGGTCGGCAGGCCGAAGCTGAAGGGTGTGGTGATGCCGAAGGTAGCTGCCTCGCCGACCCTGCCGAAGTCGACGAGACCGAAGATCGCGGCGATGACGGTACCCAGTATCAGGCCGAGGAGCACGGCGATCCTGTTGATGAAACCGCTGAAGAAGCGGTAGATGAGGAGGACTATGAGCAGGACCGCGAAGGCGAGCGCAATGTTGACCGGACTGCCGAAGCCTTCGGCGGACGGGTCGCCACCACCAGCCCAGGTTACCGCCACCGGCAGGAGCGAGACCCCGATGACGGTGATGATCGAACCGGTAACTACCGGCGGGAAGAAGCGCAAGAGGCGGCTGAAGTAGGGACTTGCCAGGAAGGTGAGAATTCCGGCGACGATCACAGACCCATAGATGGCGGGCAGCCCGCCGGATTGCCCGATCAGGATCATCGGCGTCACCGCTGCGAAGGTGACCCCCTGTATGACCGGTAGCCGGATGCCTACTTTCCAGAATCCCACGGTCTGTATCAGGGTCGCGACCCCGCAGGTGAAGAGGTCGGCGTTTATCAGGTAGACGAGCTGCTCCTTCGGGAGCCCGATCGCACTCGCCAAGATGAGCGGCACCGCCACCGCGCCTGCATACATCGCCAGCACGTGCTGGAAGCCATAGACCGCCAGCCGCCCCGCCGGCAGAACCTCGTCCACCGGATGCACCATGTCTCTGGGGCTTCTCTCCGCACGCTCCCCGGACATCTCCCTCCCTTCTCCGGCCCGTACCCCTCAATGGGCGGGCTGTTGCCGGGTACGACACGAGCTTCAGGTAGTCTGGCGCACCTCGGTTGTGACTTCCACCCTCACGCATACTGCCCTCGCTCCGGCGTCGAGTGACGCCTGGATCACCTTGGGCAAGACTTCGAGTACCTCCGCGCGCGAGCCGGAGAGCGCCGTGCTCTCGGGCCCGGTCTCCTGGGCGAGGCCCGAGGCACCGGCCGCCTCCCTACCGGCGTCGATCTGATCCTGCGGGCTTTGCTCGCCCTCCTGCGAGGTCTCTATGGTGAAATCCGCGGTCAGCTCTGCGGGGGGCACGGGCATGGCGACTCACTCCTCCGGAGGGCTGGCCGAGGTCCTTGGGTCCTGCGGGCCGCTGCTCCCTGGTTGCGGAGGAAGATCTGGCAGCTTCTCTGCGATTCCCGCGATTTGCTCTGGCCGTACTGGGATACGTGGCAGCGCTTGGCCGGTGGCGTCACGTAGGGCAGCCACGATCGCCGGAGTCGAGGAGATCGTCGGTGGCTCGCCCACGCCCTTGACCCCGTAGGGGGAATCAGGATCGCCGAGCTCTAGTATCTCGGTCCTGACCAGAGGCATGTCGAGGACGGTAGGGATCAGGTAGTCAGTAAAGGAGGCGTTGCGGATTTTTCCGTTATCCAACTGGATCTCCTCCATCAGAGCGAGACCGAGTCCCTGTGCGATGCCCCCCTCAATCTGGCCCTCGATGGCCTGCGGGTTGAGGGCCTTGCCGACGTCTTGCGCCGTCGCCATCTCGACCACCCGCACGAGACCAAGCTCGGTGTCCACGTCCACGACTGCCCGGTGGGCAGCGAAAGCGAAGGCTACGTGGGCGTCGCCCTGGCCGTTCTCGGGATCTAGGGGAACGGTCTCCCTGTGATGGAACTCTCTCGTCTCCTCGACACCCTCCTCACCCAGCACCTCACCCAAGGAAGCCACGACGGCGCCATCGGAGACGATGTGCCCGCCGATGATGGAGAGTGGGCCAGGATCCTCACCATGCATCTCACGCACCTTCTCGAAGACCTTCTGGCGGACCGCTTCACAGGCGCTCTTTACCGCGCCACCGGTCATCCAGGTCTGGCGCGAAGCGGAGGTGGAGCCGCTGGAGCCCACGGAGGTATCCGCTGGCAGGACGATGACTTGCTCGACGCCTAGCTCCGTGCGGGCGATCTGGGCCTGTATCGTCACCAGCCCCTGCCCCACCTCGGCCGCTGCCGTATGCACCTCGGCCAGCGGCCCGTCGGGCGTCGCCGAGAGCTTCACCCGCGCCGTGGAGTAGTCGTCAAAGCCCTCGGAGTAGCCGATGTTCTTGAAGCCAACCGCGTAGCCAACCCCGCGCACGACGCCCTCACCGTGGGTAACGTTGGAGACGCCCCCGGGGAGCTCGCGCAGGTCTCTTGGCTCCGTCGCAGCCTCCTCGGGCAGGGGCATGGACCTGACCCGCTCTAGAAGTTCGGCCACCGGTACCGGTCCGGTTACCTTCTGGCCGGTCGGAAGCTCGCTACCGCTCGTGAAAGCATTTTGTATCCTCAGCTCCACCGGGTCCATTCCCAGAGCCTCGGCAAGTTTGTCCATCTGCGACTCGTAGCCAAAGCAGGCCTGTACCGCCCCGAAGCCGCGCATTGCCCCGCAGGGCGGGTTGTTGGTGTAGGTGACGTAGCTGTCTATCAAGGCATTCGGCACGTCATAGGGACCGCAGGCGAAACAGGCAGCGTTTGAGCATACGGCGGTCGAGCTCGAGGCGTAAGCACCACCGTCGAGGACGAGGCGGGCTTTCACGTAGACGAGCTTACCGTCGCGGGTCGCGCCGTGCTCGTAGTGCATCCGGGCCGGGTGACGGTGCACGTGCCCGTAGAACGACTCCTCGCGCCCGTACACTATCTTGACCGGACGCCCGGTGTGCAACGCCAGGAGGCAGGCGTGCACCTGCATAGAGAGATCCTCGCGCGCTCCGAACGCCCCTCCCACGCCAGAGAGGGTCAGCCTGACCTTCTCCGGTGGAAGGCCGAGGCTTGCCGCGAGCTGGCCGCGGTCGACGTGCAGCCATTGGGTCGAGATGTACAGGTCCACGCCACCCTGGCCGTCCGGTACGGCGAGGCCCGACTCGGGACCGAGGAAGGCCTGGTCTTGCATCCCGATCTCGTATTCGCCCTCTACTACAACGTCGGCGGTCACTGCCTCGGGGTTGCCGTGCTTTATCCTGACATGACGGAGTACGTTACCCGAGAGGTGCAGCCGCGGGGCGTCCTCGGCCATTGCCTTCTCGGGGTCGGCGAGCGGTTCGAGGACTTCGTACTCTATCTCTATCTTCTCGACCGCGCGCCGCGCCGTCTCGGGGTGGTCGGCGGCTACCAGGGCGATCGCCTCCCCCTGGTAGCGGATAGTTTCCCAGGCAAGGACTGGTTGGTCTGGTCTCTCCAGCCCGTGGGTTTTGCGTCCCGGCACGTCCTCGTGGGTAAGGACGGCGTAGACGCCGGGGACTGCCTCCGCCGCCGAGGTGTCCATCGACCAGATATTGGCTCGCGGGTATGGACTCCGAAGTGTCGCGCCCCACAACATGCCGTCCGTCCACAGATCCGAGGAGTACGTGAACTCGCCCTTGACCTTCTCTACGCCGTCGGGACGGATGGGGCTGTCGCCGATCCTGCCTGGTGTCGGCGCCGGGACCGAGGGACGTTCGCGGGTCGGGATCGTCTCAGCTGCTCTCATACAGTGACCTCCGCTCTCTTCGTAAGCCGCTGGCTCGCACCTGTAAGCTCGTTCGCTATCGCGTGCCCCTCGGGGGCAATCAAGACGTAGCCCTCGACGATGCAGTACCGTACGCCCATGACGTGGCTTCGGTCCTGACTGCTGCGAGGCGCACGGCGTCCATGATCTTCTCGTAGCCGGTGCAGCGACAGAGGTTGCCGGCGAGGGCCTCACGAATCTCCGCATCGCTTGGCCTGGAATTGTGCCGGAGCAGATCATGCGTGGCCACGATAAGACCGGGCGTACAGAACCCGCACTGTACCGCACCTGTCTCGATGAAGGCGTCTTGCACGGGATGCAGCCGGTCCCCCTCGGCGAGCCCTTCGACCGTCAAGATCTCACATCCGTCAGCCTGTCCGGCCAAAACCAGGCACGCACAGACCAGAACGCCGTCCAGGTAGA
>JAWWQA010000221.1:0-3583 GCA_033854695.1 Rubrobacteraceae bacterium | reverse complement strand
GAGTTAATCCTCCCTGTTGTGGAATCCCTATATAAATGCCCCGATACCGGTGATTTCACGCCCCACGATGAGGGACTGAATGGTGTCCGTCCCCTCGTAGGTGTAGACGATCTCCATATCTGAGAGGTGCCTCGCCACATAGTACTGTATCAAGACACCGTTGCCGCCCATGACGTCACGCGCGTCGGCGCAGACCTGCTTGGCTTTCCTGGCGTTGTTCATCTTCGCTATGGAGGCCATCCCGCCGGTCATCTTGCCCTGCTCCTGCAGTTGCGCGAGGCGGAAGCACAGGAGCTGCATGGCGGTGATCTCGGATAGCATGTTGGCAAGCTTGTTCTGGATGATCTGGAACGAGGCTATAGGCTTGCCGAACTGCACCCTCTCTTTGGCGTAGGTTAGGGCCGCTTCGTACGAGGCGACCGCGTGCCCTACAGCCTCGCACGCCACCATGGCCCGGGTCGCCGTGAGAACCTTGTTAGTGTCCTTGAAGGTGTTGGCGTTCTCAAGCTTGTTCTCGAGGGGGATGCGGACGTCCTCGAGCTTTATGTCTGCCTGCCAGACGGCGCGCTTGCCCATCTTTCCGGTTATGAGCTCGGTGGAGAAGCCGGGGGTGCCCTTCTCGACGAGGTAGCCGCCGATGTTGCCGTCGTCGTCGCGAGCCCAGATAATCGTGACGTCGGCGAAGGTGGCGTTGCCGATCCAACGCTTCTCGCCGTTTATGACGTACTCGTCGCCTTCCCTGCGCACGCTGGTCTCGAGTTGCGCAGAGTCCGAGCCGTGGGCGGCCTCGGTGAGGCCGAAGGCCCCGATCTTCTCCAGCCTCGCCATCGGCGGTAGCCACTTCTCTTTCTGCTCCTCGCTCCCCAGCATCTCGATGGAGCTCATCGCCAGGCCCGAATGTACCCCGAAGAAGGTGTTGAGGCTGCCGTCGCCACGGGCCATCTCCATGGCCACGAGCGCAGCCGCCACGTGGCTCATTCCCGGGCAACAGTAGCCCTTGATGGTGCTGCCTGCGATGTTCAGATCGGCTATCTTGGGGATCAACTCGAAAGGGAACTGGGCCTTGTCCCAGTACTCGTTGATTATGGGTATGACCTCCCGGTCAGCGAAGGCGCGGACTCTGTCCCGGAACTCGCGTTCCTCATCACTCAAGAGCTCCTCGATGAGGTAGTAGTCGGTTCCTAAAGACTGGGTCACGTCGGCTAGCAACGGCTGCAACGGCTCCTCCTTCTCCTCGCGCTTCTCCGGCGGTTCCCTACGCCGCGAGGCTAACTCTAGCACGCCTGCCAGCCGCCTGTAGAGCGCTGGGTCTCATTTTGAGGTACATTAGACTCGTATAGGCCTGTGTTCAGCAGGGTGAGGGAACGGAACACGGAGGTACCATTGACGCATCGGATAAGTCGGGTCGCGGTCCTTGGCGCGGGGACGATGGGCGCTGCCATCGCCGCTCACGCCGCCAACGCCGGCCTGGAGGTTGACCTGCTCGACATAGCCCCCAATGAGCTTACCGAAGAAGAGGAGCAAAAGGGCCTTACGCTAGAGTCGGACGAGGTTCGTAACAGGATCATCAACGCCGGCTTTGAGCGGATGAAAAACGCCAGGCCTCCGGCTCTAATGAGCAAGCGTGTGGCCGAGCGTATGCGTACCGGCAATTTTGAGGACCACTTCGAGCGCATAAAAGACGCGGATTGGATCCTGGAGGCCATTATCGAGAAGCTTGAGCCCAAACAGGAGCTGATGGAGCGCGTGGAGGAGCTTGCGAAGGACGACGCCATCATCTCGTCGAACACCTCCGGCATCCCGCTCCACAGCATCGCCGAAGGCCGGTCCGAGGCGTTCAAGAAGCGGTTTCTGGGGATGCATTTCTTTAATCCGCCGCGCTACCTGAAGCTTCTGGAGATCATCCCGACCGAGGATACTGATCCTGAACTGGTGGAGGACGTGCGGGCCTTCGGGGAGAGAGTCTTGGGCAAGGGCGGCGTTATTGCCAAAGACACCCCGAACTTTATCGGAAACCGCCTGGGCAGCTTCTCGATGATCAATGCGATCCGCTACGCCTTCGAGAACGGCTACGGCATCGAGGAGGTCGATGCTATAACCGGACCCCTGATCGGACACCCCAAGACCGCCACCTTCCGCTTGCAAGACCAGGTCGGCATCGACATAGCGACCGGGGTCGCGGAGAACCTCTACGAGCTGGTCCCGGAGGATGAGTCCCGGGAGCAGCTGCGCCCACCGGAGAAGCTCGAGCAGATGCAGGAGAAGAACCTGCTCGGTCTGAAGAGCGGCGCCGGCTTCTACAAGCGCGACAAGCGCAACGGCAACACCGTCTTCGACGTGCTGAACCTGGAGACCTTCGAGCACGAGCCTGCCCAGAACCCGGAGATACCGCTCGTCGAGGAGGCGCGGAAGCAGGGCGACCTCGGTTCACGCCTGCGCTTCATCATGTCTCAAGCCGAGGAGGACAGGCACGCCCGCTATTTGCGGGACACTATCCTGCCCGACCTCGCCTACGCCTCACGCAGAGTGCCGGAGATCTCCGATACTCTGGAGAACGCGGACCACGCGATGGAGTGGGGCTACGGCCACGAGGCAGGACCCTTCAGGATGTGGGATCTGCTCGGCGTCAGAGAGACCGTCGAGCAGATGGAGTCCCTGGACATCGAGGTCGCTGATTGGGTCAAAGATATGCTCGACGGCGGTAACGAGAGCTTCTACAAGAAGGACGGGAGCAGCGAGCTACAGTTCAGCCCGATAAAGGGCGAGTACGAGCCCGTGCGCGAGGACCCGATGCAGCTCTCGCTCGATGTGTTGCGTGAGGAAGATAAGGAGATCTCCCGTAACGATTCGGCGAGTCTCCTGGACCTGGGCGACGGGGTTTTGTGTTTCGAGATTCACTCGAAGGGCAACTCTGTCGACTCGGCCGTCGTCGAGATGGGCAATGAGGCGCTCCGGCGACTCGAGGAAGAGGACGAGTGGCTCGGGCTCGTGATCGGCAACGAGGGCAAGAACTTCTGCGTCGGGGCGAACCTCGGCGAGATGGCCGAAGAGGCGAAGCAGGGAGAGCTGGACCGTATCGGTGAGGCCGTGGACGCGCTGCAGAGTCTCCTTATGGGCTTCCGCTTCGCCTCCAAGCCGGTCGTCGCGGCGCCGCACGGGCAGACGCTCGGAGCCGGGGCGGAGATCTGCCTGCACGCCGACCGCATCTGCGCCGCCGGTGAGACCTACCTGGGCCTCGTCGAGACTGGCGTCGGGCTCATCCCTGCGGGCGGCGGCACCAAGGAGATGGTCCGAAGGCTAGTCTCACCGGCGATGCACACCCGCGCTCCGTCTCTCCCTTACGTGCAAGAAGCCTTCGAGAAGATAGCGATGGCGAAGGTCTCGGGTAGTGCCCTGGAAGCACAGGAGATGGGCTTCCTCAAGGAAGAAGACCGGGTGGTAATGAACGGGGACCATCTCCTCCACGCCGCAAAGCGCGAGGCTCTCGACCTCGCCGACGGCTACGCCCCGCCCACCCGCGACAAGTCTATCTACGCAGCCGGGATGGTGACACGAGGCGCTCTCGAGGTCGGGGTCATCAAAC
>JAWWQA010000220.1:0-5563 GCA_033854695.1 Rubrobacteraceae bacterium | reverse complement strand
CAGATGAGTCGCCAGCCGCACTCTAGCTCGTCGTCATCCAGGGCGAAGGCCAGGTCTTGGTCCATCTCACCCTCTAGCTGGAACTGCTTGCAGGTGGTGCAGGTGCCGCTGCGGCAATCGTAGAGGAGGTGCATACCCGCGTCTTCGGCCTTCTCGAGGATGTACTCGTCTTCGGCGCACTCGATTGTCATGCCGCTGCGCTGAAAGGTCACTTTGTGGCTCTTAGCCATCTTCTCTCCTATTAGCCGCCATACGTTCTAGCCTGTTCTAGCACATTGGAGAATGCGCCTTAGTGAAGCCAAGAACTCGACACTTTACTTGGCACTTTTTCTATTAAACCCTTATGATGTGATGTCCGATAGAACGCCTCTGTTTTTCGGCTCGCTTCTTCCTCGTCCGCTACATTACCGGCTCAGCTTGCCCAGCTCCCGGTAAGTGTGCAACCCTGCTACCACCAGGGCGCTCTCGTCGTAGCGCTCTGGACGTGAAGGAGTGCCCCTGGGATCTTCCTGGCGGCGGGTAGACGGGGTGGCTGGCCTACGCTGACGCAGGGCCGGGGCGCGCCGGCTACACCGGGTCGTTACCGCGAGTCTTCTGGGCCTTCGGGCTCCCGCGTGCGCGGCTCGTCTGGCGTCCACGGTCCCTTGCGAGGGAGGAAGAGCGTGAACGTCGAGCCCTCGCCGGGCACGCTCCTCGCCTCTATCTTGCCGCCGTGGGCCTCGGCGATCTGGCGTGCGATCGAAAGCCCCAACCCCGCGCCGCCTTCCGTCCGGGCGCTACCGGCCCTGTGGAAGCGTTCGAAGATCAGGGGCAGCTCATCCTCGGGAATGCCGATGCCTGTGTCGGAGACCTCGAGAGTGGCCCAGCCGTCTCTCTCCTCCACGCTCACGGTCACGCGGCCGCCCTCCGGCGTGTATTTCATAGCGTTGTCAAGGAGTATGGAGGCGACCTGAAGGACGCGCCCTCTCTCGAAGGTAGCCTCGACCTCACGTCCCGGAGGAACGTACTCGACGGACACCTTCCCGTTCGCCGATGCTTGAGCTGTCTCTACAGCCTCTTCGGCGACGGCGGCGAGCTTGTGGCGCCCGACCTCCATCGGTGCCTCCTCGTCGCCGCGGGTAAGGACCAGGAGGGACTCGACGAGATCCCTCATCCTCCGGGCTTCCTGGCGGATGGCGCCGACGCTTCGTTTTGCCATCTTGGGGTTCTCGAGGGCCCACTCGTCGAGCATCCTGGCATGGCCGCTTATTGAGGTAAGGGGAGTCCTTAGCTCGTGGCTGGCGTCGGCGGCGAAGCGCCGTTGACGCGAGAGTGTCTCTTCCCTGCGGGCGAAGGCAGCCTCGAGCCGGGCCAAAAGACCGTTTATTGTAGTGGTGAGCCGGCCGATCTCGTCTTTGGGGTTCGCCACGGGTAGCCGCTTCGCGAGGTCACCCTCTGTCATCTCCTGGGCGGCGCTCACTACGGCGTCGACGGGTCTCAGGGCCGCCCGCGCCAGGAAGTAGGCGCCGCCAATAGAGAGGAGGAAGGCCACGCCGATGCCGGCGGCGAGGCCGGTTTCGACAACGTCGATAGTCTCTTCGGCAGACTGGTACGATTTCCCGGCTTCGACTACCACCGCAGGTCCGTTTGGAGGGATGGCCGGCACGGCATAGACGTAATCGGGAGCTTCCCGGGAGAGGTTGGCCGTGCCGGATGCGGCCCCTCTGGAGTCGATGGCGCTCTGCCATACGGGGTCGTTGGCTTCTTCGTCGGTCGGGAAGTTTATAGTTTGAGTAATGACTGTCCCGCTTCCATCCCGGACGATCACGAAGACCCCGTCGAGGGTAAGCTGCTCCATGTCTTCCTCACCCAAGCCCTCCCCAGACTCGATGTTCTCAACGGCGCTCAAGGCACGGTTTTCGGCGGTGTCCTCCACATTCGAGAGCAGCACGTCCCTGAGCAGTAAGAAGAGCGCAAGGCCCAACAAGAATAATATGGCTCCAATTACCAGGGCGATGAACAGCGTCAGGCGCCACCGGATCGGCAAGGACTTACACTTCCCTCAATGTGTAGCCTGCCCCCCGGACGGTGCAGATGAGCTTGGCCTCCTCGGGGCCGTCCACCTTTTTTCTGAGGTAGCCGATGTAGACGTCCACGAGGTTAGTCGTGACGCCATATTCCTGATCCCACACGCGCGAGAGCAGCAGCTCGCGCGACAGGACCCGGCGGGGGTTACGGGCCATGAACTCCAGCAGGTCGTACTCGCGGGCGGTGAGCTCTATCCCTCGCTCTCCCCGCCTTACCTCACGGGTCGCCGTGTTCACCTCCAGGTCGGAAATCCTGAGTACCTCCTCACCCTCCACCCGCCTCAGAAGAGCCCGGATGCGGGCCAGAAGCTCCTCTATGTCAAACGGCTTGGTCACGTAGTCGTCGGCGCCGTGGTCGAGGCTGTGGACCTTATCTAGCGTGGCATCGCGGGCGGTAAGCATGACGACCGGCACCCTGTTGCCCTCCTGGCGCAACCTCTTGAGTACCCCGACCCCGTCCAGCTTGGGTAGCATGATGTCCAGGACAATCAGCTCGGGCCTGAACTTCTGGACATGCTCAAGGCCCGAGGACCCATCGTAGGCGCACCGCACGTTGAAGCCGAGGTGCTCCAGCTCGGGCTCGACGAAGCTGGCGATCGAGCGGTCGTCCTCCACCAGCAGTATACGCGTTCCTGTTCTCATCTTATCCTGGCTCTCCTTTAAGTTGGTATTCTACTTCCCGAGCCTCTTCGCGTGCGTTTTCCGTCTTCTCCGGGTGTCCTGCCCCCCCTGCCGGCCGGAGCGGCCGGCAGGGGGGCCGCAAAGAGAACGGAGACGACGCAAGAAGCCCCGCCAGTTAGTTTCAGCGGGGCTTCCGACAGGTCGGGCCCGGAAGACGCGTCCCCTGAGCAGATTGATAGACCTCGATGACCTCAGTAACGTCTGGCCTGAATAAACTCCTGGAGCTCCTTCCATCGTATGAGCCGCTTGCTATCGTCGTCAAGCCGCACCTCAAGGCCTCTGCGTCTCAAACGCAACTCGCCCCGCCCGCGGTTGATCCATTCGCCACTCAAGGCACCATGCCGGAGAATGCGCTTGCGGGCCTGGCGCCAGCTGAACCTCCTGAGATTGTGCTCCAGATCCCGGTACTGGTAGACGTAGCAGGCGTCCGAGACGGCCCGGTACATGTCTTGAGTACTGTACCCCGTAGGGATAGCCTTCCACGCGTCCGCAGCAGTACTTCTCCCGCTTCCCTCGATAACCTGCGTCATCTCTCGTGTCTCCTTTCTTGTTAGTCGTTGGTTGGGTAGATCGTCGCCGATTACCCTGAGAATCTCCTGAGAGCCAGATTACGTATTGTTTAGAACAGCAATCCGGTAGAGCCCTCGTTCTTCTCCGGGATCTCGTCATTGGACGGGATGGTGGACTTTTCTGGATCTCCGCAGGCACGTAGCGGGTTTCTGATCGGGGGAGCCGCCCATGGGCCTCTATGTGATCTCGTACAAGATGGTTGAGGAGGCACGCCGCTCCGTCTCATGAGGCCGCCCGCACACATGAACCACGCGCGACCGGCTGGCTGGTTACGCGGCGAAGTGCCTTCGCCGCCAGAAGACCGGCAAGAAGAGCGCGAGGCCCACGAGGATCGGAACCCCGAGCGCAACCGGCAGGACCCCGCCGGGGTTGAGGTTCTTTTGGGCCGTCACGGAGAGGGTAACCTCCGGACCGGCGGACGGCTGGGAGGAGCTTTTCTCGATGGCTGCCGCGTAGACCACGTATTCACCGCCCTTTATGAGCCTCAGATCCCAGGAGGCGTTCTCGGTTGTGCCTGGGGCCAGGGAATCGAAGGTTACGGCACGGTGTGCGCTCCAGTCCTCGAGGTCCACCGGGGCCTGCTGGCCCGACGTAGTCTCGACCAAAGTCACGTAGGCCACGACGTCCTTAATTGGATTGTCAGAGGTGTTGGTGATCGTCGCCGGGAGGTTCACGTACTGTCCCGCGGTCCCCGAGAGAGGTTGCGTGGGTGTCTCGATCTTGAGCGGCGTGCTACTGCCCATCTGGGTGGCGCTCGCCTGGGAGGCGAACGCCGGGACGGAAAAGCTGGCGACCATGATTGCTAGCAAGGTCACGAGGATCACTATCCTCCGCTTCACGTTACTGGCTCCCTTCGAGGGAAATTCGGCGGGCGGCGATCGCTGCGAACGCCCCGGCGAGGACGACGAAGGCCACCAGGGCCCCGAGGTGCGGTAGCTGGACTGCGAGCCCTTCCCTGTCCACTATTACGCTGTCGAGGGAGAGCCGGACCTGGGCGAACGGGCTCGAGGCGTTGTAGATCGTCCCAAACCAGCTGTTCTGGAGCACGGTGCCCAGCAGCGTGGGGGCCGCCATGCCTATAAAGATCGCCAGGGCCGCGAGCGTGACGTTGCGCCCGGAGCTTGCGAGGCAGGAGATTCCCACGGTCAGGGAAGTGAAGCCCGCGACGCACAGTGTGCCGAGCAAGAACGTGTAGAGAAGCGCTGGTCCGGAGAGGCCCGTTCCCGAGCCTACTACCAGGACATAGGGCACCGATATCGCGAAGACCAGGAGCCAGGCTGCAACGATGGCTCCGATCTTACCTAGCATCAGTGGTCCGCGACCGACCGGCGCCAGCAAGAGACCCTCGAGGGTTCCGCGCTCTCGCTCCCCCGCAATCGAGTCGCCGGCTAGTATGCCGCCTACGAGCAGCCCGAGGCCGACAGCAAGGCTCGCGATGATATAGAGCATCTCGCTCTGGTCCAAGAGGGAAAGTTCCGCGTCGGTGAGCAGGAGGTAGCTCATCAGGCTCAGAACAATCGCTGAAATCACAGCCCACATGGAGCCCCTTACCGCGTATAGGCTCTCCTTTGACTCCTTCAGGCCCACGCGCAGGGCGTTCTCTACAAAAGCTGTTGGCGCGTTCAACCCTGCATCTCCTCATGCTCCTTCTCGGTGAAGCCGAAGAAGATCTCCTCCAGGGAAGGAGCCAGCTGCTGCACGCTGTAGATGTCCACCCCGTTTTCCACCAGGATCCGGATCAGGGCAGCTGAGGCACCTTCTCCTTCGGGGCTCACGATGAGCGCGTTGTCCTCCGTGCGAGTCTCTCCTATGCCACGAACCTGTCTGGCGAGGTCCAGCGCTCGGGGAGGGTCCGACACTTCCAGGCGCATTCGCCGGCTCCTTCCGAGCCTCTCCTCCAGCTCGTAGCGGTCTCCACCGGCCACCAACTGCCCCTCGCGCAAGATCGCGAACCTCGAACAGAGTCCCTCGACCTCCGACAGGAGGTGGCTCGAGAGAAAGACGGTCACACCCTCCTCCCTGTTAAGGGTCTTTATGAGCTCGTTGATCTCCCGCTGCCCCCGGGGATCCAGCCCCAGAGAGGGCTCGTCCAGGAACAGCACCCGTGGCGAATTAACCATGGCCCGAGCTATCCCGAGCCGCTGGCGCATGCCGCGAGAGTAGCCGCTTACAGGTGTCCGTGCCCGTTCCGCGAGCCCTACCGCCGCCAGAAGTTGCTCGGCCCGGGAGCGAGCCCGGCTGATCCC